>NZ_JBHSRW010000060.1:0-11943 GCF_042659205.1 Leucobacter soli | reverse complement strand
CCCCGACCTCTGGCAGCAGTACCGCTCGCCCGTCTTCGAGCCCGCGCAGACCCAGCCGGCGCAGCTCGTCGTCGTCGCCTTCGGCTTCGCCGCGCAGGACGGCGAGCGAGGTCCGGTCGAGCCCCCGGAGCACGGCCGTGATCGAGTCCGGGCGGAGCAGTTCGAGGGCGAGTGCCAGCGGATTGTCGACCGAGCGCAGCGCGGCGACCGGGCGCGCGGCGAGCAGACCGCGCAGCTCGTCGCGGTCCATCGCCGCGATCGAGGCGGCCAGGCGAAGCGTGCCGCTCACCGGGTCGACCCGCTACTCCCGAGCCGCCCCGCGTGCGGTGCGGCCGCGACGGGTGAAGCTGATGACGAGGAGGGCGATCAGCAGCACGAAGCCGATGGGGAGCCCGTAGAACGCGATCCAGGTGACGACCTGCCAGAGCCCGTCGGCGAGCAGCTCCCTGCCGCCGCTCAGTCCGACGATCAGCGTCACGAGGTAGGAGAGCACGGCGACCCCGATGATCGAGATCGAGGTGTAGGCCAGCAGCCGCTCGACCAGGGTGAACTTCGGGGATTCGTCGGTGGGCATCTTTCCGATTCTAGTCGTCCTGGCTGGGTCGCCCCGTCCGGGCCGGAACCGAGGTCGGTACGCCTGATCGTCCGGGCGAGAACCGTACCCGCTGTCGATAGACTGAAGCCATTGAGACGGAAGGGCGTGCGGCATGCCGAGCGGCAAGGTCAGGTTCTACAACGAGGAAAAGGGCTTCGGCTTCATCCAAGGGGATGATGGTCAGGAGGTGTTCCTGCATGCCTCGGTGCTGCCGCAGGATGCGGAGGTGCGTCAGGGGACGCGCCTCGAGTACGGTGTGGCCGAGGGGAAGCGCGGCCCGCAGGCGCTCTCCGTGCGCCTGCTCGAGACGCCGCGCCTGTCGAAGCGCGACCGGAAGTCCGCTGACGAGATGGCCCTGATCATCGAGGATCTGGTCAAGCTGCTCGACGGTATGGGCGAGCGGTTGAAGCAGGGCCAGTACCCCGAACGCGCGCAGTCGCGCCAGGTCGCGACCATGCTGCGCAGAGTGGCGGACGACTTCGATGTCTGAGTTGCTCGAGCAGCCCGACGACATCGAGCGCGACACCGCCGACGTCGAGCGCGACACCGCCGACGCGGCAGAGATCGTGGCCGACGCGGTGCTGCTCGGCGCGCGCGAGCTCGCCCGCGAAGCGCTCGCCGACATCACGGACGCGCAGACGATCGGTGCGGACGACGGTCACGAAGCGCACGAAGCGCACGTGCTCACGCTGTTCTTCGAATGCCGACTCCCGGGGTACCCCGGCTGGCGCTGGGCGGCGACGCTCGCCCGCATCGACGAGACCGCGGCACCGACCGTGCTGGAGGTGGAGCTGCTGCCCGGCGAGGGTGCCGTCGTCGCCCCGGAATGGGTGCCCTGGTCGGAGCGACTGGCGCAGTACCGCGAGTCCCAGGCACGGCAGGCGGCCGATGAGGCCGCTGCAGCCGAGGCCGCGGCAGCGGAACTGGCGGACGAGGACGAGGTGGATCCGGCCGAGGATCTGCTCGACAACGATTTCAGCGACTACGAGGACGAGATCGACGGCGTCGATCTCGAAGCGGGAGCCCGCGCCGGCGACGAGGGATCGGACGACGACTCAGCTGAGGATTCGGACGGCGACCCTGACGATGACGACGACGATTCGGATGACGACGACGACCTCGAGGACGACGATCTCGAGGATGACGACGACGCTGATGAGGATGACGAATCAGACGAGGACGACGACCTCGACGACGATTCCGACGACGACTCGGATGATGAGGACGACGCCGACGAGGTGGACGAGGACGGCTTCGCCGATCTCGACGAGCACGACCTGCACGACCACGGGGACGACGACGATCTGCTCGGAGACGAGTCCGCGGCCGAGTCGGACGGCGACGATGATGACGACGCCGACGCCGCCGAGGAGGGTGACGAGGACGACTAGCGGCGCACGACGCGTCCCGAATCCTTTCAGCGACCTCATAGCGAACGGTCAGATACTGTCAGTATGAACGCGCAGAACAAGGGTCCCCGCATCCTCATCGTCGACGACGAGCCGAGCATCCGCGAGCTGCTCAGCACCAGCCTCCGCTTCGCCGGCTTCGGCGTACGGGCGGTCGCCAACGGCGCGCAGACGATCTCGGCCGTGCTCGAGGAAGAGCCCGATCTCATCATCCTCGACGTCATGCTGCCCGACATGAACGGCTTCAGCGTGACTAAGCGCCTCCGCAGCGCGGGCTACACCGCACCGATCCTGTTCCTCACGGCGAAGGACGAGGTCGAGGACAAGGTGCAGGGGCTCACGGTCGGCGGTGACGACTACGTGACCAAGCCGTTCAGCCTCGACGAGATCATCGCCCGCATCAAGGCGATCCTGCGCCGCACGATCCAGGAGAACGAGGAGGCCGTCATCGAGACCGGCCCGATCGTGCTGGATCAGGACACCCACGAGGTGAGCGTGGACGGCACGCCGATCGAACTCAGCCCGACCGAGTTCAAGCTGCTGCGCTACCTCATGCAGAACGCGAACCGCGTGCTGTCGAAGGCGCAGATCCTCGACCACGTCTGGGAGTACGACTTCAACGGCGATGCCGGCATCGTCGAGTCGTACATCTCGTACCTGCGCCGCAAGCTCGATCCGCTGACCGAGGAGTCGCTGATCCAGACCAAGCGCGGCTTCGGGTACATGCTCAAGGTCGACGCGAAGTAGTACCGGTGGACCAGGCCGCTCCCCCTGAAACGAAGTCGCGGCCGACCGCCGAGTCGCGATGGGCGGACGTCTCGCTGCGCACGAAGATCACCGGCGTCACGGTGTTCATCCTCTCGCTCGGCCTGATCGTCGCCGGCATCGGAACGCAGTCGTTCCTGCGCCCGCAGCTCATCGCGGTGCAGGACGCGGAGCTCCGGCAGGTGGCGAACAGCCCGGCCGACGTGCTCGGTCCTGGCGCCGACACGGGCGCACTGACCGGCGCGGACGTGAAGAACGCCGTGGGGCGGTTCTATGTGGCCGTGCTGGATCTGACCGGCACGATCTCGACCGACAACTCTCGCGAGGGCAGCAGCACCGTGCTGCCGAACGTCCCGGAGATCACGCCGGATTGGGCGCAGAGCCACTCCGGGAAGCCGTTCGGGATCACCGCCTCCGACGGGATCGAGTGGCGCACGATCGTCATCCCCATGATGTCCAGCCAGGGAGACGGCCTCGGCGGCACTCTGCTCATCGCCTCGTCCACCGCGAACACGAACCAGCTGATGAACAAGTTCACGCTCGTGTTCACCGGATTCAGCCTCGCCGTGCTCCTGCTCGGCGCGGCGCTGACCAGGATCCTGGTCACCAACACCTTCGCTCCGCTCTTCGAGGTCGAGCGCACGGCGCTGGAGATCTCCCGGGGAGACTTCTCCAAGCGCATCCTGATCGCGAGCCCGCACACCGAGGTCGGCCACCTGGGCCAGTCGCTGAACTACATGCTCGACCGGATCGACTCCTCCTTCGACGAGCGGGCGCGCACCATCGAGCAGATGCGCCGCTTCATCGGCGACGCCGGGCACGAGCTCCGCACGCCGCTGGTCTCGGTACGCGGCTACGCCGAGCTCTACCGCATGGGAGCGCTGCAGGACGAGGAGCATGTGGGCCAGGCCATGGAGCGGATCGAGAAAGAGGCGATCCGCATGACCTCGCTCGTGGAGGATCTGCTCGCGCTCGCCCGGCTCGACGAGCGGCGGCCGCTCGAGCTCACCGAGTTGCAGCTGAATCGCCTGGCCGCCGACACCGCGATGGACACGATGGCGCAGGACCCCGACCGCGAGGTGCGGGTCATCGAAGATTCCGCGGACCCGGTCGTGACGGGCGACGAGCACAAGGTCCGCCAGGTCATGACGAACCTGATCGGCAACGCCCTGCGATACAGCCCAGAAGGCAGCCCGCTCGAGATCGCCGTCTCATCCGATCCGGCGCGCAATACCGCCAGCTTCGACATCATCGATCACGGCGAGGGCGTCCCGGAGCAGTTCCGAGAGAAGATCTTCGACCGCTTCTGGCGCGCCGACAACTCCCGCAACCGCGAGACCGGCGGCTCCGGCCTCGGCCTCTCGATCGTGCAGTCGATCATCGCCGCCCACGGGGGCTCGGTCCGCGCGACGGAGACCCCCGGCGGCGGCGCGACGTTTCGCGTCGAGCTGCCGCTGCGCGTCGAGGCCTGACGCGGCGGCGATCCGCGCGCTCGGGTCTCCGGCAGCCACCCCGCTCTTCTCTGAGTTCCTCGGTGTTCGCGTTCCTCGGTGTTCGCGCTCTTCGGCCTTCGCATTCCTCGGTGTCCGCGCTCTTCGGCCTTCGGCCTTCGGTCCTCGCGTTTCTCAGTCCTCGGTCCTCGCGTTCCCCGGCGCTCGCGCTCCTCAGTGTTCGCGATCCCCGGTGTTCTCGCTCGGGTCTCCGGCATTCAGTAAGAAATCTGCACAGCGTCAGCTGAATTCTCGAAATTTCACTGACGCAGTGCAGATTTCTGACGCTGTGCAGATATTCGCGGCGGGAACGCGAGAGGGAGAGAGTGCAGGAGGGGAAAGGGGAAAAAGCGGAAGAAGAGAAGAGAAGAGAAGAGAAGAGAAGAGAAGAGAAGAGAAGAGAAGAGAAGAGAAGAGAAGAGAAGAGAAGAGGAGAGGAGAGGAGAGGAGAGGAGAGGAGAGAAGAGGAGAAGAGAGGAAGAGTCAAGAGGAGAGGGCTCCACGAGAAAGCGGGGCCGCCCCCGAAGGAACGGCCCCGCTTCGCTGTTGCGGCTGGGACTTAGAAGTCCATCTGGCCCGGGTCGATCGCCGGGGCCGCGGCGGGCTCGGGCTTGTCGGCCACGACGGCCTCGGTGGTGAGGAAGAGGCCGGCGATCGATGCGGCGTTCTGCAGCGCCGAGCGGGTCACCTTGGCCGGGTCCAGGATGCCCTGGGCCACGAGATCGCCGTACTCGCCGGTCGCGGCGTTCAGGCCGTGCCCGGTGGGCAGGTTCGCAACGCGATCGGCCACGACGCCCGGCTCGAGGCCGGCGTTGAGGGCGATCTGGCGCAGCGGCGCCTCGATGGCGGTCTCGACGATCTTGGCGCCGACGGCCTCGTCGCCCGAGAGCGACAGCGAGCTGAAGGCGTCCTTGCCGGCCTGGATCAGGGCGACACCGCCGCCGGGCAGCACGCCCTCGTCGACGGCGGCCTTGGCGTTGCGCACGGCGTCCTCGATGCGGTGCTTGCGCTCCTTGAGCTCGACCTCGGTGGCCGCACCCGCCTTGATGACGGCCACGCCGCCGGCGAGCTTGGCGAGGCGCTCCTGCAACTTCTCGCGGTCGTAGTCGCTGTCGGTGTTCTCGATCTCGCGGCGGATCTGGGTCACGCGGCCCTGGATCTGCTCCTCTTCGCCACCGCCCTGGACGATGGTGGTCTCGTCCTTGGTGATGATGACCTTGCGAGCGGTGCCGAGCATGTCGAGGGTGGCGTTCTCGAGCTTGAGACCGACCTCCTCGGAGATGACGGTGCCACCGGTGAGGATCGCGATGTCCTGCAGCATGGCCTTGCGACGATCACCGAAGCCGGGGGCCTTGACGGCGACCGACTTGAAGATGCCGCGGATCTTGTTGAGCACGAGCGTTGCGAGCGCCTCGCCCTCGACGTCCTCGGCGATGATCAGCAGCTGCTTGCCCGACTGGATCACCGGGTCGACGACCGGGAGGAGATCCTTGATGTTCGAGACCTTGCTGTTGACGAGCAGGATGTAGGGATCCTCGAAGACCGCCTCCTGGCGATCCGCGTCGGTCACGAAGTAGGCGGAGAGGTAGCCCTTGTCGAAGCGCATGCCCTCGGTCAGCTCGAGCTCGGTGCCGAAGGTGTTGGACTCCTCGACGGTGACCACGCCCTCCTTGCCGACCTTGTCGATCGCCTCGGCGATCAGCTTGCCGATCTGCTCGTCGGCGGCGGAGATCGACGCGGTGGCGGCGATCTCGTCGGTGGTCTCGATCTCCTTGGCGTTCTCGAGCAGCTTGGCGGTGACGGCCTCGACGGCCTTCTCGATGCCCTTCTTGATGGCGATCGGGTCGCTGCCGGCGGCCACGTTGCGGAGACCCTCGCGGACCAGTGCCTGTGCGAGCACGGTCGCGGTGGTGGTGCCGTCGCCCGCGACGTCGTCGGTCTTCTTGGCGACCTCCTTGACGAGCTCCGCGCCGATCTTCTCGAAGGGATCCTCGAGCTCGATCTCCTTGGCGATCGAAACGCCGTCGTTGGTGATCGTGGGGGCGCCCCACTTCTTCTCGAGCACGACGTTGCGGCCGCGCGGGCCGAGGGTCACCTTGACGGCGTCGGCGAGGGTGTTCAGGCCCCGCTCGAGGCCGCGACGGGCTTCTTCATCGAACGCAATGATCTTTGCCATGTGTGTCCTCCTGGACGTGTCCGCGGTGGCGCCGGGCAACGGCGCCGAAGCATGAGTTCTTAGCACTCAGGGTTACCGACTGCTAACACAATCTTGGCACTCGCCACCAGAGAGTGCAAGCGGAGGGGCAAGCGCTCGCGGTCGGCGAACAGCGCGCCGGTACCCGATCGCGCCATCGCTCGGATCCGCAGCTCGGACCCTCGGCTCGGATCAGCTGCTCGGCTCCGCTATTCGGCTCCGGGACCGGCGTAGTCCGCGCCGAGCAGCACGACGAGCTGCACGCCGTACTTCGCATAGTCGTCGCTCTGGTACGTGGAGACGCCGCCGAGCTGCTTCGCGAGCCCCAGCGCGGCCGGCTCGTCCGCTTCGGTCGCGAAGAAGACGGCGGAGATCGCGACGTCGTCCGTGGCGGCGATGTCGGTGAAGCCGATCGTGCCCCACTCGCCCTCGGCGATGGCCTCGGCGACCGCATCCTGCAGCCCCTCTTCCGTCGTCCCGTTCAGCACGGCGACCGTGGCCTCCGGATCGACCTCGGCCTGGACCTGCTCAACCGGCGCCGCGGGAGACTCGCCGTCGAAGATCTCGGTGACGCTCGAGCCGATGTTCTGCACGGCGAAGATGCCCGCCGCGGTCAGCACGGCGACACCGACGAGCGCTGCGACCAGGTACTGCCAGAATCGCCGGGGTCGTATGACCAGGCGGTGCGCACCCACCCTGCGCCCGCGAGGGGGCGAGTCGAAGCGGTCCCTCACCGGTCGGGTGCGCGTATCGTTCGCGACGTCATGCGTCTCATCGACGTGCTGATCGGTCACGCGCCCTCCCCTCGATTCGGATCAGAGCAAGACTACCGCGACATCCCGCCGCCAGATGGGGATCTCCTGACAGGAATCCGGCTCTTCGCATGCGGGGTGCGGGCGAGTCCAGCACCCGCCGGTCCCGAGCAGTCGCCGCGCGATGCTGTGCACCTTTCCGGCAACGCTCCCACCTGCCCCGCCGCAGTTCTGGCTGGGCCTGCAGTTCCGGCTGACCTTTCGCACCTCTGGCCTCAGCCAGAACTGCGATCTCCTCCCGAACCGCCGAGGGAAAGAGGTTGAGGACGATCCCCGAGGGTCTCCTGCTGCCGGGTCAGGGATCCTCGCCGCGCTGTCGGCGCCCCGCCTGTGGACGCGATGGCCGTCACGCAGAGATGGGATGCATTTCCTCTCGAGCGGCGACCGCGCACGGCGCGATCCACCCCCTACAACGAGTCCGGCGCGTACACCGCGCGGGCGAGGCCGTCGATCACGTCCGGGATCCGCGTGCCGCCGGCGAAGAGCAGCGTGTCGTCGACGTCGATGATCCGGCGATGCTTCCCGGCGGCGGTGAGCGAGATGCTCGGCTGCGCGGCGAGGAGGCCGTCGACGCCGCCGGCGCTCTCGAGGCCCTGCGTCATCACCAGGATGATGTCGGGGTTCATCGCGACGAGCGCTTCCTCGGTCATCGGCTTCTCGCCGCTCCACCCGATCTCCTCGGCGACGTCGATCGCGCCGAGCGAGCGGATGAGGCTGTCCACGCCGCTGCCTTCGCCGAACAGGTAGAACACTCCGGCGGTGCCGCGCACGTAGAGGAAGGCGATCCGGGGCAGCTTCGACTCGTCGGCCGGGAGCAGGCTCCGGATCTCCGCCTCCTTCTCGGCGATCCCGCGCTCGATCGCGGCGTTCAGCTCGGCCGCGGCGTCGCCGATGCCGAGGGCGTCCGCGATCTGCTGGGCGGCGAGGTACGTGGATTCGGGGTCGACCGCGCGCTCCACGGTCACGACCGGGATGCCCGCGTCGCGCAGCTTGAGCACCACGTCCGTCGGGCCGATGCTGCCGTCGGTGATGATGAGCGTCGGGCTCAGCATGAGCAGCTTCTCGTCGCTGACGGAGTGACCGTCATGGGTGACGATCGGGATGTCCTCTGTCCCGGGGAAGTTCGTCGAGACGTCTCGGCCGACCACGTTCTCGCCGAGGCCGAAGGAGTAGACGAGCTCGCCGACCGAGCCGCTGAGCGAGAGCGGCACGATACGGGAGGTGTCGGTCACGGTCACCTCGGTCTCGATCGCGCCGTCGTGCGAGGTCACGGTGACCGGCAGATCCGCCTCCGGGGTCTGCTCGAGGGGCGGGATGCTCGGGCCGCCGATCACGGCGGTCGTGGGGCCTTCGACAGCGCGCGGATCCTCGACGGGCGTCAGCTCGGTGAGCGGCGGCAGGTCGACCTGCGCGGTCGGCCCGGTCTCGACGCCGTGCGATCCGCTCTGGCAGCCGCTGAGCGCGAGGCCGAGAGCGGTCGCCGCGAGGAGGGCGAGTGCGCGGCGGGCGCGAGAACTCCGCATCCGAGGCATGGCTTCCCTTCGTCAGACGAACAGCTTTCAGCCTAGCCGAAGCAGGTATGATGAATGGCTGGAACGCATTCAGGATTCCAGCACACGAACCCGGCACCCGAGCGCCGGCCGCGAGCGCGGATCGCCGCGACACGGGCCGACCGTCGAGAAAGCAGCACCCTCTCGCGCATGAACGCACGCAGCAGCTCGCCTCAGCCCGGTCGCACGGCGCTGACCACTGCGATCTTCGTTCTCCTCGCGCTCGCCCTGCTGATCTCCGTCCTCGTGTCCGCCGGCATCGGGCAGCTCGGGATCCCGCCGCACGAGGTGCTCGGCTCGATCCTGCACCGCGTGGGCATCGACTGGCTGCCGCTCCCCTCCCACGACTACGGCGACGAGACGCTCTGGGTGATCCGCTTCCCGCGCATCGCCATGGCGGCGCTCGTGGGCGCCGGGCTCGCGGTCGCCGGCCTCCTCATGCAGGCGGTGTTCGGCAACCCGCTGGCCGAGCCGGGCATCATCGGCATCTCCTCGGGCGCGGCGGTGGGCGCGAGCCTCGCGATCGTGTTCGGCCTCACGCTCTTCGGCGAGTGGACCACCGCGGTGTTCGCCGGCCTCGCCGGCCTCATCGCGATCTTCATCGTCTACACGATGAGCCGGGCGGGAGGCAAGACCGAGGTCGTGACCCTCGTGCTCACCGGCATCGCCGTGAACGCGATCGCGGGCGCGGCCATCGCGCTGCTCACATTCCTCGGCGACACCCAGTCGCGCGAGCAGATCGTGTTCTGGCAGCTCGGCAGCCTGGCGGGCAGCCGCTGGTCGCAGGTCATGATCATCGCCCCGGTGATCGCCTTCGGCCTGCTCGCCGCCTACTTCTCGGCCCGCAAGCTCGATCTGCTCTCGCTGGGCGAGCGGAACGCCCGGCACCTCGGGGTCAACGTCGAGGTGCTGCGGGTCACGGTGATCATCATGGTCGCGCTGCTGACGGGTGCGGCCGTGGCCTTCGCCGGCATCATCTCGTTCGTCGGCCTCGTGATCCCGCACCTGATGCGCATGATCCTGGGCCCCGCCCACCTGCCGCTCGTGACCGCATCCGCCCTCGGCGGCGCGCTGCTGCTCACGCTCGCCGATCTGGGCGCGCGCACCATCGTGCCGAACGCCGACATGCCGATCGGCATGCTCACGGCACTCGTCGGAGGTCCGTTCTTCTTCTGGCTGCTGCGCCGCACGCGCCGACGCGCCGGAGGCTGGGCCTGATGGCCGGGCACGCGACGGCGCAGACCCGCCCGGCCGTGGGCGAGGCCGTGGTCTCCGCGCACGGCGTCAGCGTCGTGCGCGGTGGCCGCGCGCTGCTCGACGCGGTGTCGCTCGACCTGCACGCCGGAGAGGTCCTCGCACTGCTCGGCCCGAACGGAGCGGGCAAGTCGACACTGCTCGGGCTGCTCTCCGGCGACGTACCGCCGGATTCGGGCCGGATCGACTTCCACGGCCGACCGATCCAGGACTGGTCGCTGATCGAGCTGGCCCGCCACCGCAGCGTGCTGCTGCAGGACAACCAGATCATGTTCCCGTTCACCGTGCATCAGGTGGTCGAGATGGGGCGCGCCCCGTGGCGGCGCACGCCCCTCGAGGACGACGACAACGCGGCCATCTCCGAGGCCATCTCGGCCGCGGACATCGCTCACCTGGGCAACCGGCGGGTGCCGTCGCTCTCGGGCGGCGAGCGCGCCCGAGTGGCGTTCGCCCGGGTGATGGCGGGGCGCACCGGCGTGCTGATGCTTGACGAGCCGACGGCGGCGCTGGATCTCGGCCACCAGGAGGCGGTTCTCGGGCTCGCGCGGCAGCGCGCCCAGGCGGGGGACGCGGTGCTGATCGTGCTGCACGACCTGAATCTGGCCGCCGCCTACGCCGACCGCATCGCCCTCCTGCGCGAGGGGCGGATCGTGGCCTGCGATACCCCGGAGCGCGTGCTCACCGCCGGCATCGTCAGCGAGGTCTACCAGACCCCGGTCGAGGTGATCCCGCATCCGTCATCCGGGCACGGGATCGTGCTGCCGCTGCGCGACCCTCGCTGAGTCGGGCACCCCGGATCGAGGAACGCAGGATCCTGCGTCACCGAATCCGGCCCGCGCCGATCCGGCTTACTCGGATCCCGCCTGGTCGGCATCGGCTCCGGCCTCAGCGCCATCAGCTCCGGCCGCGGACCGCTTCCGCCCGCCGACGAGCATGCCGACGGTGACGCCGATCACCAGCAGCGCGACGGCGCCGATCCCGATCGGCAGCCAGGGAACGCTCGCCTCCGCCGAGATGGGCAGGATCTCCGCGGGCGCATCGGTCTCGGACCCGTCGGGATCCTCGGTCGTCGGCGCCTCGGATACCGGCGCCGCGGACTCGCAGCCGTCGAAGCGCAGGGAGAGCGTGAGGGGGTCGAGACTCTCGCCGGCCTCGTAGAACCCGGCGAAGGCCTTCGCCCCCGAGTTCGTGAGGACCGTCGGCATGGAGTTGAGCTCGAGCGCGTCGCCCTGGGGGTTCACCGGATCCGCGACGGTGACATCGCCGACCCACTCCTGCTCGGTGTCGACCGTCACCTCGCCCTCCATGTCGGTGCTGCGGGCGTCGAGCATGAGCGCGGCGGTGCCGTCGCCCTCGAACTCGATGGTGGGGTTCGCGAGGGTCAGGTCGAGCACGCCGTCGTGGCCCGTGAAGTGCACGGAGCCGGTGAACGAGACCCGTCCGGTGCCGGTGACCGGGTCGATCTCGCCGGTCGCGTCGCTCCACCGGAAGCTCGGCGTCTCGTAGTCGGCGCCTTCGCTCGTCTCCCAGCTGCCGTTCGCGATGCTGCCCGAGATGTATGAGCGGAAGCTCTCCTTGACCCCCCAGGTGAGCGTGCCATCGGTGATGGTGCAGGATCCCGCGGTGTCCTCCGCTGCCACGATGGGTGCGGCTGCCGGTGCGGCTCCCATCGGCGTCGCGAGCGCGGCGGCAGGTGCGGCGAGCAGCGATCCGGCGAGTACGGCACTAGTGAGCGCAGCGCCCGTTAGCGCAACACCGCCGAGGGCGGCTGCGGAACGACGGAAGGTGCGGGATGTCACGGGTGGTTCTCCTTGTTGCGAGGGCCGGGTCGGGGGCGCGCCGGG
The DNA here is from genome assembly GCF_042659205.1 of Leucobacter soli. NCBI lineage: Bacteria > Bacillati > Actinomycetota > Actinomycetes > Micrococcales > Microbacteriaceae > Leucobacter > Leucobacter soli. The sequence continues at coordinate 30 of NZ_JBHSRW010000060.1, read as the reverse complement.
TTCGGTGCCGGATCAGGCCGCCGCGCGGCG
>NZ_JBHSRW010000059.1:0-11956 GCF_042659205.1 Leucobacter soli | reverse complement strand
CTCCGGCCCGAACGCCTCGGCGAGCGCGGTCAGCGCCTCGGCGAGGCGGGACGGCGCCTCGAAGAAGACGAGCGTGCGCGATTCGGCGGCGAGTGCGGCAAGGGTGCGCGAGCGCTCCCCCGCCTTGCGCGGCAGGAAGCCCTCGAAGGCGAAGCGATCCGTGGGCAGGCCGGCGACCGCGAGTGCCGTGGTCACCGCGCTCGGCCCGGGGATGGCGCTGACCCCGACACCGCGCTCGGCGGCGAGCTGCACGACACGGAACCCCGGATCCGACACGGTCGGCGTCCCCGCATCGCTGACGAGCAGCACGTCGTCGCGTTCGGCGCGGTCGACGAGGGACGCGGCGCGATCGCGTTCGTTGTGGTCGTGGAGCGCGACCAGCTCGGCCCGGGTCTCGACCTCGAGCAGCGAGAGCAGCTGGCGGGTATGGCGGGTGTCCTCTGCGGCGATCACGGCAGCGCCGGCGAGCGCCTCGCGCAGGCGCGGCGAGGCGTCCCCGAGATTGCCGATCGGGGTCGCGGCGAGGATGAGCATGCCCTCCATCGTAGGCGGCGGCGCTGTGCGCGACCGATGCTCCCATCAGCGTGCGAGGGTCGAGCCCTGCCAGAATGGGGGCATGAGCGAGCACGAGCACGAGCCGAGTCGACCCGCGGCTGAGGATCCGCAGGCCGATCAGTCGGCCGACCCGCAGCCCGACCCGCAGTGGATCCCGGTGCCGCCGCCGAATCCGTACACCGCGCAGGGCGGAGCCTCGACGGGGCGGGGCCTCGCGATCACGGCGATGGCGCTCGGCCTCGTCGCGCTGCTCACTGTCGCGGTCTCGGCCGTCTACTTCAGCGTGTTCGCCGTACTAGGAGCCGCCTTCGGCGTGGCCGCGATCGCGCTCGGCATCGTGGCGCTCGTCCGCGGGCAGCGACTGCGGGGGGCCAGCATCACGGGACTCGGTGCGGGCGCGATCGCCGTCCTCATCGCGGTCGGCGTGGGCGCGCTCGCCGTCGGCGCGCTTCTGCAGCCGGATCTGGGAGGATCCGGAACCGGCACCGCGCAGGGCCCCGACGCCGACGACGCACCCGCCGATACGCCCGATGACGCCGGCGGATCCGCCATCGAGTGGCCCGCGAACATGGCGACCGGCGGCATCATCTTCGGGGCCGACGGCGCGATCGCCCCGAGCGATGCGCTCGAGCCCGGCACCGCCCCGCAGCAGGCCGAGGTGCAGCGCGACGGCGTGCAGAACGACGTGCTCATCTACGTCGATTACCGCTGCCCGCATTGCGCCTCCTTCGAGGAGGCGAACGGGGATCTGCTGGAGGACGCGCTTGAGGACGGAACCACCACGATCGAGGTCGTCCCGCTGGTCTTCCTGGATCGAGCGAGCGAGGGATCCTACTACTCGTCACGCGCAGCGTCGGCGATGGCATGCCTCGCCGACGCCCGGGTGGCGGGTGCTTGGGAGTTCCACTCCGAACTGCTCGATCCGAGTGTGCAGCCGCAGTCCGGTGCCGGCCCCACCAACGAGCAGCTGATCGAGCTGGCGGAGGACGCCACCGACGCACCGCTCGATCCAACCGTTGCCGACTGCATCACGAGCGAGCGCTTCGTTCCCTTCGTGCAGGCGCTGAACGACTGGGTCTTCGCGAACCCCGTCCCGAACGCGATCGACGCCGAGCTTCGCGTCTCCGGCACGCCGATGGCGGTCGTGAACGGGGTTCCCTATGCCGGCGAGCCGTCCGACGGCGCGGCGTTCCGAGCGTTCTTCGAAGCGCAGACCCGGTGAGCGCGGCCGCGGAGGAGCCACCGGTCCGCGCGCTGCTGCAGCGCGTCGGCAGGAGCTACTTCCCGCTGGCGTTCATCGCGCGCCTCCCGTTCGCGATGACGGTGATCGGGCTGCTCACCCTCGTCGTCTCGGCACGCGGCTCGGTGCAGCTCGGCGGGCTCAACTCGGCGATGGCAGGGCTCGGCGTGGCCTGCATCGGGCCGCTGCTCGGCGCCGCGGCCGATCGCTTCGGGCAGCGCCCCGTGCTGCTGTGCGCGGGCACGGCGAACGGGCTACTGCTCGCCGCCTTCGCCTGGATCGCATTCAGTCCGCTCCCCGATGGAGTGATGCTGCTCTGCGCCTTCCTGATCGGTGCCACGTCACCGCAGATCTCGCCCATGTCGCGCTCCCGCCTCGTCACGATCATCGCCCATGACCTGCCGGTGCTGCAGCGCCCGCGGCTGCTGAACGGCGTGCTCGCCTACGAGTCGGCCATCGAAGAGGTCGTCTTCGTCTTCGGGCCGGTGATCGTGGGGCTGCTGGCCACGACGCTCGGCGCCTGGGCCCCGGTGGTGGGCGCGTCCGCCCTCACCCTGATCTTCGTGGTCTCCTTCGCGCTGCACCCCACGAGCCGGCCGCCGCGCACCCCGGCCGAGCGCGCGGCGACGCTCGCTCCGGCATCCGAGCTCTTCCGCCCGGCTCTGCTCGTGACCGTGCTCGGCATCGTCGGCGTCGGCTTCTTCTTCGGCTCGAGCTTCACGTCGCTGACGGCGTTCATGCAGGATCGCGGCGATCCGGAGAGCGCCGGCCTCCTCTACGGCGCCATGGGCGTCGGATCCGCGATCCTCGCGCTGAGCGTCGCCTGGATGCCCCAGCGATTCAGCCTGCGCGCGCGCTGGATCGCCTTCTCCGCCGTGATCCTGCTCGGCTGCGTCGTCCTGCAGCTGATCGACGACGTGGGCGGCATGGTGCTGAGCCTCGCGCTCATGGGCTTCGGCGTCGGCCCGACCCTCGTGAACCTCTACAGCCTCGGCGCCGACCGCAGCCCGGCGGGGCGCTCGGCGACCGTCATGACGATGCTGGGATCCGGCATCATGGTCGGCCAGTCCTCGGCGGCCTGGATCACCGGCGCCGTCGCCGACCATGCCGGCACCGCGACGGCGCTCGCGCTCCCGCTGGTCGTCGCGGTGATCGTCATGCTGGCCGGAGTCGCGAACTGGTGGCTGACACCGCCTGCCGGCGATCGCTGACCGGCGCACCCCGGAATAGTCGCGCGGCTCCGCGCGTTGCTGCCGATGACCCCTTCGAGTGGAAGAATGGTGACATGCCTGCTCTCAGCTCCGCCCTCAACGGCGCGGAGGTCGCCGAACTGCGCGCGGCCTTCCCGTACTTCGCCACGCCCCCCGAGGTCGACGGCCGCGCGGTCGCCTATCTCGATGCCGCGGCGACCTCGCAGCGACCGGCGCGGGTGCTCGACGCGGAGCGGTCCTTCCTCGAGCATGCGAACGCGGCGGTGCACCGCGGAACGAGCCAGGCTGTGGGGACGGCGACCGAGCTCTTCGAGGGTGCGCGCGCCGCGGTGGCCGGCTTCGTCGGCGCGGCCGCGCCCGAGCAGATCGTCTTCGCCGAGAACGCGACCGATGCGCTGAACCTGGTCGCGCTCGGGATCGCCGAGGCGAACGCGGGCACCGGGCTCGGTGTCGACGGCAGCGAACGCTACGCGCTCGGCGCGGGGGACGAGATCCTCGTCACCGAGGCCGAGCACCACGCGAACCTCATCCCCTGGCAGCGGCTGGCGAAGAAGACGGGCGCTGCGCTCCGTTACATTCCCGTCGACGAGCACGGCCTGTGGTCGCTGGACGACGCCCGCGCGGCGATGAATTCCCGTACGCGCATATTCGCATTCGCCCATGTCTCGAACGTGACCGGGTACCTGGCGCCCGTCGCTGAGCTCACCGCGCTCGCGCGAGCGGTCGGCGCGATCACCGTGCTCGACGCCTGCCAGTCCGTGCCGCATCTGCCGGTCGACTTCGGCGAGCTGGGCATCGACTTCGCCGCGTTCTCCGGGCACAAGATGCTCGGGCCCAACGGGATCGGTGTGCTCTACGGGCGCCCCGAGCTGCTCGCAGCGCTGCCGCCCGCGCGCACCGGAGGCAGCATCATCACGAAGGTGACGATGGAAGATGCGGAGTTCCTGCCCCCGCCGATGCGTTTCGAGGCCGGCACGCAGCCGGTCTCTCAGGTGGTCGGCCTCGGTGCGGCGGTCGCGTTCAGCACCGAGGTCGGGATGGAGCGGGCCGCCGCCAGAGAGCACGAGCTGGTGGAGCGCCTGGTCGACGGGATCCTCGCCGCGCCGGGGATCCGACTGCTCGGCCCGCAGGGCGTCGACGGCCGCGTAGCCCTTGCCGCGGTGTCGGTCGACGGGCTGCACGCGCACGACGTGGGCCAGTTCCTCGACCAGCAGGGCGTGCTGGTGCGGGTCGGGCACCATTGCGCCCAGCCCCTCCACCGCGCCCTGGGCATGGCTTCGAGCACCCGCGCGAGCGTGCATCTGACGACCACGGAGGAAGAGGTCGACCGCTTCCTCGACGCGCTGCGCGGGGCGCAGCGCTACTTCGGAGTGGAGGCGACGCGATGAGCGCGCTCGACAGCCTGTACCAGGAACTGATCCTCGACCATTCGAAGCGACCGATCGGCAAGGGCGAGTTCGTCGCACCCGAGGGCGCGCTCTCGGCCTCGCACCACGAGTTCAACCCCAGCTGCGGGGACGAGCTCACGCTGAGCATCGCCGTGGATCCGGAGTCCGGCCGCATCGAACAGCTCGCTTGGGACGGCCAGGGCTGCTCTATCTCGATGGCGTCGGCCTCCGTGCTGTCGCAGCTGGTGCGAGACGAACGGCTGACGATGGACGAGGCCCGCCTGCGGATCGACGCCTTCCGCGAGATGATCCAGTCGCGCGGCGAGGGCGAGCCCGACGAGGATCTACTGGGCGACGCGATCGCGTTCCAGGGCGTCTCGAAGTTCGTGATGCGCGTGAAGTGCGCGATGCTCGGCTGGGTCGCGCTCGAGGCCGACCTGCATCAGGTCGAGGCGCAGCGGCCGTAGCAGTCCGTGCAAGCCGGCCGAGTGTTGGCCGGCTGGGCTCTCACCGGCTGAGCGCGGGTCGGCCGATGCCGACCCGGCAGAATGCTGAACAGCAGGGCGTTGGACAGCCGTGCGTTGGGCAGCCGAGCACGGGTTCCGTTCGGCGCTCCCAGCGGGCCCATCCGCTGAATGTCTCCTGAGTTCCACGAACTTCTGTGGACAACCCGGATTCCGCCTCCCGTGCCGCCCAGCATGGAGGCATGACACTCGCCTTCCCCCGCCCCGTTCCCGCCCGTGCCGATCGCCGCAGTTCGGCACAGCCCTCAGCGTCCGTCGACCCGGGAACACACCGCACGATTCTGCGCTGCAACAGTACGGCGGACTTCCTCGCTGCGCTGCCCTTCCTGACCGGTTTCCGCGCCACGAACAGCCTCGTCATCGTGCTCTTCTCAGGCCGCCGCGCGGGTAGCGCGATGCGCGTCGACCTGCCCGATCCGAACGCGCCCGAGACCTTCGGATCAATGCTCGACTGCATCGTGGAGATCCTGCACCGGACCGGTGCCGGGCCGGCCGGGCCGGCCATCGTCATCACCACCAACCGCACCTTCTCCGAGGCCGCCGGCGCCCCCTGGTGGCGCTTCGCGAGGCAGATCCGACTCCGCTTCCGGCGGGAGGGCTGGCCTCTGCGCGATCTGGCCGTGATCGCACCCGACGGGTGGGCCGGGCTGCTCACCGATCGGATGCCGCAGCGGGGGCGTCCGCTCGCCGAGATCGACGCGAGTCCGATGACCGCCCGAGCGACGGCCGCCGGCGCGTCGAGCGACTCCTTCGAGGAGCTCGGGCGTCTCCCGGAACCGTCCGCTCGCAGGGCCGCTGCCGTGACGGCTCGGCTGGCGGAGCTGGATCGACGCGCCGCCGCAGGTGGCGACGATGCAAATGCCACCGCCGGCCGAGGGACCTCCGGCACTCCCATCTGGGTCGGCGGGCTCGCTCGCGTGGCGAATGCCTGCCTCGACGGCGAGGGCGCGCCGGAGCCGCTGCTCGTCGCAAGACTGATCCGCGCCTCCGAGCAGACCGATCCTTGGCTGGTGCTGCTGCTCGCCTCCATCAGCCGGGCGGACTTCGTGGTCGACCTCGTCGAGCAAGCGGCTCCCCGCCGATTTCTCGGGGCGCCCATCGACACCGGTGCAGAGTCGGGCAGCGGCGACCACGACTGGAGCATTCGCACCCTCCTGCAGGTGCTGGCCCGAGAACGGATCGATACCACCCGGCTGAGACGGCTCATCGAAGTACTCGGCGATGCCACCGTCCATGCACCCCGTGCTCGCCGCCCGGGGCTCTTCGCCCTGCTCGCCTGGGCGTGGTGGATGCGAGGGATGAGTTCCGTCGCCTCACGAGTCCTGGCAGAGTCCCAAGGGATCGACGCCGAACACGCCCTCAGCCTCATGGTCGCCCGGCTCGTCGCGGAGCCGCCGAGCTGGACCCTTCGCGCAGCGGTCGAGGCGGTCAGCTGATGAGGCGCGTCTCGATCCTCACCGAGTCTGCCGGGGCTGCCGGGGCCGCCGCGGTTACTGTAGCCAACGAGGTCGCCGCGGTCACCGGAAGAACGCCGCTCACCCCGCGATCATCTCCGCCAGCCACCAGCCGAGTCCGACCAGCGCCACCGTCACGACGAGTTGCACGAGCCCGTTGGCCACAGCAGCGACCCAGCGGCGCTCCCGCACCAGTCGCACGGTCTGGTAGCTGGCGGTCGAGAAGGTCGTGTACCCGCCGAGCAGGCCGAGTGCTCCGGCGAGCGGCCAGGAGTCCACCGTCGGCAGACCTCCGGAGATGGGTCCGGTGACGAGCAGACCGGCAACCACTCCGATCGCCAGTGAACCGCTGAGGTTCACGGCGAGTGTCCCCCACGGCAGCCCACCGCCCTCTGCCGCACGCTTCGCGACAGCCGCCGAGATGACGCCGTCGAGCAGGAAGCGGCAGACGGCGCCGATCCCGGCGGCGAACGCAGCGAGCAGGTGCAGCAGCAGTTCGTTCATCGTCCGCCTCGACTCTCCGCCGAACGCTTGGGCGGACCATCGGAGGAGATCGCAGTCGCGAGCAGCATCCCGAGCAGTGTCGCCACTCCGCCGAGGAGCACGGTGCCCAGGCCGTAGGCCGCCGCGATCCAGTAGGCGTCGTCGCGCACGAGCGCCGCGACGGCGAGTGCCAACGAGCTGTAGGTGGTGAATCCGCCGAGGAATCCGGTACCGAGCAGCAGTCGCGCCCGAGCGGCGCCGACCGACTTGCGCTGCGCCACCGAGTCAAGCAGGAGGCCGAGCAGGAACGCGCCGAGGAGGTTCGCGATGAGGATCGCTACCGGGATCGGGGCGCCGGGGCCGATCACCGCGGTCAACGCCTCGCGGGAGCCGCCCCCTAGGCAGCCGCCGAGCAGCACCCAGGCGATCGTGCTGGGGCGCAGCCATTCGCGCGTCGCGCGCATCGTCCGGTCCCTCACCTCTCCATTCTGCCTCTGGACGGGGCGACACGATCGCCATGCACGCGCTAGATTTGAGATCGTCCTCGCCCGGCGGCCGCTGATCGGGCCCCAACGATCCCAGAAGGAGCAGCTGTGAAAGGCTTCAAGGAATTCATCATGCGCGGTAACGTCGTGGAGCTCGCGGTCGCCGTCATCATCGGCGCGGCGTTCACCGCGATCGTCAACGCCATCGTCGACGGCATCTTCAACCCGATCATCGCGGCGATCTTCAACGCCGACGAGATCAACAAGGCCGTGCTGCAGCTCGGTCCGGTGACGCTCGGCATCGGTGCCGTGCTCGGCGCCGTCATCAACTTCCTGCTCATCGCCATCGTCATCTACTTCTGCATCATCGCCCCGATGAACAAGCTGAACGAGCGGGCCTACGTGAAGAAGCACGGTCACGCACCGTCCGAGGCCGAGGCCGACCCGACCGAGACCGATCTGCTCGCCGAGATCCGCGACCTGCTCGCCGCACGCGAGAACGGGCCTTCGGCCAAGTAGGGCGTTGTCGGTGCGCCCTGAGGTTGGACCCGTGAACGGCGGGCATCACCGGCCCGCCGTCACACCCGGGCCCGGCGCGGTGAAAGATATCGTCGTCAGCGCGGTGGTGATGCGCGATGCCGAGGGGCACGTTTTGAACGTCCGTAAGCGCGGCACACGGATGCTGATGCTGCCGGGCGGAAAGCCCGAGGCGGGAGAGGCGCCGGCCGAGACGGCGCTCCGCGAGTTCCGGGAGGAACTCGGGATCGCGCTGGACCCGGTTGCGCTTCGACCGGTCGGGAGCTTCCGCGCCGCAGCCGCGAACGAGCCGGACCACGAGGTCGTGGCCCACGTGTTCGAGCATCCCTACGTCGCAGGAGTCGCAGTGAACGCCGAGATCGAGCTCCTCGAATGGGTCGATCCCGCGGTGGTGCGCGACGACATGGCGCCGCTCAACACCGAGCACGTGTTCCCGGCGCTGCTCGCCGGCAGAGGCGACGGCCCCGCCCGCGCGCAACCCAGATGAGCAGGCCCGAGCCCGGAATCAGGCCGACCAGTACGGTGCCCCGGCGAGGATCCCGAGCCCGACGAGCAGCATCATCCCGAGCACCACGAGCACGGTGAGCGCGAGCATCGCGCCGTTCAACCAGACTCCCCAGAGCGCGAGCGTGCGCTCTCGCGTCTGCCGACGCAGTGCCAGTACCCCGAAGACGAGGCCGATGATCGGCGCGATGAACGTCCAGCTGCTGACGATCGACGCGATCCCGAGCACGAAGCTGGTGATGGCGAATGAGGCGCCGGCGTCCTGAGGCGCCGGTGCAGGCCCGGGCTGACCGGGACCGAACGTCGCTGGTGAGGCCATCGCGATCGCCGGCGCCTCGGTCGAGATCGCTTCACGTGTCGGCGCCTCGAGCGTCGATGTTGCAAGGATCGGCGCCTCAGGGGTCGGCGTCGCCAGGGGCGTGGTGTCGTGGTTCGTCATGATGGATTCCCTTCCGTCGAGCGGTGAACCCCGCATCGTGCCTCCACGCTACGACCGGCGGATCGTCCCGCGAATCCTCCTCCGGTACCGCGGAAGTCGTGCCACGGTACCGATCCGCGTCGCACTCGAGAACGATCCGGCTCGAGAACGAACCGGCTCGGCGAACCGACCCGCGAACCGATCCTCAGTGGGTCGCTCGGCCCAGATCCGTTCCCTTCGGTGTCAGGAAGAAGACGAGAAGCCCCACGGCGAGCATCATGATCCCTCCCACGATGCCGGTGACCTGCATCGATTCGGTGAAGGCGATTCCCGCCTGCTCAGCGAGCCCCGGCATCCCGAGCTCGCCGGCGATAGCGTCGGCCGCGCCGAGGGAATCCTCGACCTGCCGCTGCAGTTCGGTCGGCAGGCCCTGAGTCGCTTCGCTGGCCCGCAGGCCGGTCCGGTAGAGCATCGCGGCGATACTCCCGAGGATCGCGACACCGAGCACCGAGCCGAACTCGTACGACGTCTCTTCAAGGGCGCCGGCGCTTCCGGCTTTCTCCTCGGGCGATGCCTGCATGATCATCGCCGAGCCGATCGCGAGGGATCCGGTGCCGGCGCCGATGAGGGCAAGTGCAGCGATCACGGTCATGCTGGAAAGCTCCCCCGGCTGCATGCCGATGAGCAGCATCCCGATGCCTGCGACGCCGAGTCCCCCGCCGAGCACCGCACGCGCTCCGATGAGGCGGGCCAACGGCGGCGCTGCGAGCGAGGCGATCGCCCCCGCGACCGCGATCGGGAGGAGGCGCACGCCCGCTTCGACCGGGGTGGCACCGTCGATCAGCTGCATCCACTGCGCGAGCAGCAGCAGTGCGGCGACGAGGGCGAACATGGAGCCGAGCGCCGCGATGATACCTGCGGAGAACGGCCGGCTGCGGAAGAGCCGGAGGTCGAGGAGCGGCGCATCGCTGCGTACGCAGCGCACCCCGAACCAGACGAGCAGCACGATGCCGAGGGAGAATGCCACGAGCGCATCGGGCGCGGCGAGGGTCGCCCGTGCGCCGAAGATCTTGATCGCCCAGATGAACAGGCTCATGCCTGCGAGCGAGAGGACGGCCGCGACGAAATCCCAGCGCCCGGGGTTCGATACGCGGGACTCGGGCAGCACCAGGGCGCCGGCGATGACGCCCGCGAGCATGAGCGGCACGTTGATGAGGAAAGCGGCGTGCCAGGAGAAGTGTTCGAGCAGGACTCCGCCGACGAGCGGTCCGGCCGCCGCGCCGAGGCTGGCGATCGCGGCCCAGATGCTGAGCGCGGTCGCGCGCTGGCGGGGGTCGGGGAAGAGGACGCGGATCATCGAGATCGTCGTAGGCATGATCATCGCTCCCCCGACGCCGAGCAGCCCTCGGATCAGGATGACGCCCTCGGTACTGTTCGCGATGAGCACCAGGAGCGAGGCGCCGCCGAAGAGCAGGTAGCCGAGGAGCAGCATCCGTTTGCGACCCCACCTATCCGCGATGGCGGCGAAGGAGACGAGCAGGCCGGCGAGCACGAGCGAGTAGATGTCGATGATCCAGAGCTGCTGGTCCGAGGTGGGTTGCAGCTCGGCGGCCATGCTCGGCAGGGCGATGTTTAGGATCGTCATGTCCATCGAGATGACGAACATGCTCGCGAGGAGGATCACGAGCGAGCCCCATGCCCGTGCCTGGCTGACGCTCCGGGTGTTGAGGCTCGGCGCCTCGGCCTGCTGCGCGTTGGGGCGGGAGGTGGGTGGCATGATCGGGTCTTTTCTTCGGTCGGGAGTGCGGGCCGTCTCGGCGGGTCTGCGGTTTTGGGGTCTGCGGTTTCGGGGCAGTGATTTCTGCGCGGCAGCTTCGGGCTGCGGTGTCAGATGAGCGATCTGAGTGCGTCGCGGAGCGCCGCCTCGCTCACCGGGGTGTCGTGCAGGCCGGCGTGGATCATCGCCCCGTCGAGGAAGATCGAGACCGCGGTCGCCCGTTCGACGCCGATGTGCGCCGAGAGGATCTCGATGAGCCGGTCGCTCCACTTCAGCGAGAGCTCGCGCAGCCGCGGCTCGGTGGTGCCGTGCGCGGCGAGGGCGATGTCGGCGCGCACGGCGCGCGGATCGCAGAGGAAGGCGTGCACCTCCTTCGCGAGCTGCTCCGGGATGCGGTCGAGATCCAGCGTCGCCTCCATCTCGGCGACCGACTGGTCGATCTCGTCGGCGAGCTCGGTGAGGGCGGCCTCTCTGAGTTCATCGATCGAGGCGAAGTACTGGGTGGTGGAGCCGAGCGCGACCCCGGCGGCGGCGGCGACCGCCCGATGCGTGAGCGCGGCGGTCCCCTGCGTGACGATGATCTCGGTCGCCGCCTGCAGGATCGCTCGACGGCGCCCCTCGGGGTCGCGCTTGCGCGGTGCGGGCAGTGAATCGGCCACTTCTACCCCCTTTCAGTCGAGTCGACAGTTACCGTACTTTTGTACATGTACTTTTGTACAGCAAGGACGGGGTGCTTCGCAAGCCCCACGCGAGCGCCTCCCCGATCGCAGCCCTCCGGAGGCCGCCAGGTGCACGTCATCGAAGCCGAGAATTTGTGACTAAGATGGAGGGGTTGTCTCGCGCTGGCGCGACGACAGCGGGCTGTGGCGCAGCTTGGTAGCGCACTTGACTGGGGGTTAAGTGCAGTAGCCTCTCGTCGGCCCAAAATAACTAAACAACGGGTTGTGGCGCAGCTTGGTAGCGCACCTGACTGGGGGTCAGGGGGTCGCAGGTTCAAATCCTGTCAACCCGACGAAAAGCCCTGATGAGAAGCTATTTCTCGTCAGGGCTTCTCTCGTTTCTGGTGGGCTCCGGCGTGCTTCAGCCGGTGCAGAGCGGTGCGTGAGCGAGAGTCCGGCGGCTCTCGCCGATTCTGCTGGTGAAGGTTCTAGTGGGCCATCTAGTGGCCGCTAGTGGGCCAAATCCGGTGGCATGGCGATGCCCCTATCCCCTTCGCAGCAAGGGATCGGGTTTCTGATCGCTATAACTGGGGTCTTGTGGGCTGGACGCTCTCTTTCCGTTTGGCTGAGTTCGCGAGGAAGCGGTTTGAATTGGCCTGGTTTCAGTTCCGATCTTTATATAAGGATGGAACTACGATGCCAAGCAAATACGACCCTGAAC
>NZ_JBHSRW010000058.1:0-11958 GCF_042659205.1 Leucobacter soli | reverse complement strand
CGCATCTCGGGCGAGTACTTCTGATTCATCGTGTTCCATCCTTGCTTGAAGAACGGAACGAAACCCAGGGCGATTCAGATTGCCAGTGGTGGAGGACAGCTACGAGGTGTTTCCACGCGAGGCCCTCCCGGGAGACAAGGTCACGGTGAAGGCAACCTGTCTCTTCGAAGGGGTACCCTGTACGAGACTATTGGTAGGGCTGTTCAGTACCACCGATGATTCCGAGACCGGCGAGCACTACTTGGCGACATCTGAGAGTCCTTTCGGCAAACATGGGAAGTTCGAGCAGGTCTTCACTATCCCTCGAAGCATCCCGCCCGGCGCATACGATTTCGGTCTTTCGGCATTTGCCGACGACATGGCTCTCGGTCTCCAGCTGTTCGATTTCACGGTGTTGGATCCGGACGGTGAGGAGCTGGCGGAGACCGGCTGGTACCCGGGCCGGAAGAAGACGGCAGTCGCTGCGGTGCTCGTGATCCTCCTCGGCGGCGCGCTCATGCTCGCCGCTCGTGGGTCACGACCCTACGCATCGAGGATCGCGTGAACCTCGATCACCACGACCGCGGCATCGTCGCGAGCCGAGCCGTCGGGGGCGCCCGTCACCAGCAGAGGCGCGATACCGGGCCCGAACACCGCGCAGGTCTCGACGCGTTCGCCGCCGCAGGCGCGTAGCCGGCCTGACGCCGGCGGCCGGCGGCACCGACCGCCTGGAGGCTAGACCTTCGGCACCTCGAGGGTGTCGTCGGCGTCGGCGTGCTCCATCCCGACGGGTCCGGCGGCAGCGGCACCGCTCTCGGGTGCGGCGCCGTCGACGGCCTGCGACTCGATGAAGCGGTGCACCTCGATCACGATCACGGTGATGTTGTCGCGGCCGGCGTTGTCGAGCGCGTGCTGCACGAGCGCGTGGGCGGCGCCCTCCGCGCTCTCCCCCGTCCGCAGGAAGTGCTCGATACCGGCGTCGGTGAGCTCCTTGGTGAGCCCGTCCGAGCAGATCAGCAGCCGCTGGCCCGGAATGAGCGCCACGCTGCTGAAGTCGGGCACGGGCGGCTCATTGAAACCGACCGCCCGGGTGATCACGTTCGCGTGCGGATGGTACTCGGCTTCCTCCTCGGTGATGGCTCCCGTGTCGAGCAGGTGCTGCACCACCGAGTGGTCGACGGTCAACTGGGTCAGTTCGCCGTCGAAGTACTGGTAAACGCGCGAGTCCCCGATGTTGAAGACGCGCCAGCTGGGCTGTTCCGGATCGTCGCCGAGCACGACACCCGTGGCTGTGGTGCCCGCACCCAGTTCGCTCTCCCCCGCTTCGAGCTCGATGTCGTCGACCGCGTCGCCGAGCGCCTCCTCGATGTCGCCGTCGCTGATCCGCGTAGCGCCGCCGAGCTCGGCGAGCCTGCGGACCGCGGCGGCCGAGGCGATCTCACCGGCCGAGTGGCCGCCCATGCCATCGGCGACGGCGAAGAGCGGAGGCAGCGTCACGAAGCTGTCCTGGTTCGTCTCCCGACGACGGCCGATTTCGCTGATCCCGTACCAGGAGAGTTCGACCGACGGAGATGCACTCCCGCCCAAGGGGACGCGTTCGCGGAGTCCGGCCTTTCCGCGCGTACTCACCATCGCACCTCGAGAATCACCCGATCAGCTTACCGCGCTGCGGAAGCGGCCGCCGCACCCGCGGTTGCGGGGGCGCCGAGGTCGGTCACCAGGGTCAGCTCGTCCTGCCCCGGGCCGGCAGACAGCTCGAGGTCTGCACCGCGAGCCCACGCGAGCAGATCCTCCCGGCTCCGGATCTCGGGCCGGGAGACGGCGAGACGCCGTACGAGGTCGCCCTTCGCCGCCTTGTTGAAGTGATTGAGCGCGCGCGTACGACCGTCAGGGCCGCGCTGCGCGACGAGCAGCGTGTCGCCGATGCCGGCGGGCAGGGGCGCGAGCTCCGCATAGTCCTTGGAACGCAGATCGAGGATCCAGCCGAGCGCGGGCCAGTCGATCGCGCCGTGCGCCTCGCGCCAGACCTGCTTGAGCGGGGCCGCAAGACCCGGGAGCCGGCTCCCCGCCGAAAGGCGGTAGGCCGGGATCCGATCGGCTGCGCCGAGCAGGCCGAAGAGGGCGGACTGAACGGAGACGTGGGCGGCGAGCCAGGATCGAGCCGCGGGGTCGAGAGACGACGCGTCGAGGGCGTCGTAGAGGACACCGGTGTAGCGGTCGATCGCCGGGAGAGTGCCCGAATCTCCGAGCTGCCGGTTGTGCGCGATCTCTCCGCGGGACTTCTTCCCGAGCTTCAGCGCCGCAGCGGCGGCGTCCTCGTCTGCGCTGAGCGCCTCGAGCGCTGAGCGGACCTCGGTGCGAGCGTCGCCCAGCTGCGCGCGATTCGCGAGTTCGCCGGGCGAGAAGACGCCGCCGCCCCCGGAGCGCTTGGTCTCCGAGGGCGGCAGCAGGATATGCATCGACGAGTACGGCCGAAGCCGACCCTAGACCAGGGCGGCCCGGCTCGCGACGATGGTCACGACGTCATGGTCGACCGAGAGGAATCCGCCCTCGGCGTCGACCGCGATCTTCTCGCCCGAACCCGTGGTCACGCGAACCTCGCCATGGGCGAGCAGCGCGAGCATCGGCTCGTGGCCTCCGAGGATGCCGATCTCGCCCTCGACGGTCTTCGCGACGATCTGGCTGGCATCGCCCGTCCAGATCTCGCGCTCCGCCGAGACGACGCTGACAGTGAGCTTCGCCATGATCAGGCGTTCTCCTTCTGGATCTGCGCCCACTTCTCCTCGACGTCGCTGATCGCGCCGACGTTGAAGAAGGCCTGCTCGGCGACGTGGTCGAACTCGCCCTTGGCGATCGCGTCGAACGACTCGATGGTCTCCTTGAGCGGCACGGTCGAGCCCTCGACACCGGTGAACTTCTTCGCCATGTAGGTGTTCTGCGAGAGGAACTGCTGGATGCGGCGCGCGCGCGACACGGTGATCTTGTCCTCTTCGGAGAGCTCGTCGACGCCGAGGATGGCGATGATCTCCTGCAGCTCCTTGTTCTTCTGCAGGATCTGCTTCACCGTGGTCGCGACGCGGTAGTGGTCGGCGCCCAGGTAACGGGGATCGAGGATGCGCGAAGTCGAGGTCAGCGGATCCACGGCCGGGTACAGACCCTTCGAGGCGATCTCACGGGAGAGCTCCGTGGTCGCATCGAGGTGGGCGAACGTGGTCGCGGGGGCCGGGTCGGTGTAGTCATCGGCCGGCACGTAGATCGCCTGCAGCGAGGTGATCGAGTGACCGCGGGTCGAGGTGATGCGCTCCTGCAGGATGCCCATCTCGTCCGCCAGGTTCGGCTGGTAGCCCACCGCCGAGGGCATGCGGCCCAGCAGCGTGGAGACCTCGGAGCCGGCCTGGGTGAAGCGGAAGATGTTGTCGATGAAGAGCAGCACGTCCTGCTTCTGCACATCGCGGAAGTACTCCGCCATGGTCAGTGCCGAGAGGGCGACGCGGAGACGGGTCCCCGGCGGCTCGTCCATCTGGCCGAAGACCAGGGCGGTCTTGTCGAAGACGCCGGCCTCGTCCATCTCGTGGATGAGGTCGTTGCCCTCACGGGTGCGCTCGCCCACACCGGCGAACACGGACACGCCGCCGTGATCCTGCGCCACGCGCTGGATCATCTCCTGGATCAGCACGGTCTTGCCCACGCCGGCGCCGCCGAAGAGGCCGATCTTGCCGCCCTGCACGTAAGGGGTGAGGAGGTCGATGACCTTGATGCCGGTCTCGAAGAGCTGCGTCTTCGACTCGAGCTGGTCGAAGGCCGGGGGCGTGCGGTGGATGCTCCAGCGCTCGGTCGCCTCGAAGGTCTCGCCCTCGGGCAGGTTGAGCACGTCGCCGGTCACGTTGAAGACCTTGCCCTTGGTGACGTCGCCCACCGGGACGGTGATCGAATCGCCCGTGTCGACGACCTCCTGGCCGCGGACCAGACCGTCGGTCGGCTTCAGCGCGATCGCGCGCACCAGGTTGTCGCCGAGGTGCTGGGCGACCTCGAGCACGAGCTTCAGCGGCTCCTGGCCGTCGCCGAAGTCGATCGTGGTCTCGAGCGCGTTGTACACGGCGGGAATGGCGTCGTGCGGGAACTCGATGTCGACGACGGGGCCGGTGACGCGAGCGATGCGCCCGGCGACCTTGGTGGTGGCCTGATCGGTCATAGTGTTCTCTCTCTTCGTATGCGTGGCTAGTCGGCGAGGGCGTCGGCGCCGCCGACGATCTCGGAAATCTGCTGAGTGATCTCGGCCTGGCGGGCGTTGTTCGCCAGACGCGTGTAGTCGCGGATCAGTGCGTCGGCGTTGTCGCTCGCGCTCTTCATCGCCTTCTGCGTCGCCGCATGCTTCGCCGCTGCCGACTCGAGCAGCGCGTTGAAGAGCCGCGACTCGATGTAGGCGGGAAGCAGACGGTCGAGCACGCTGTCGGCATCGGGCTCGAACTCGTAGAGCGACTCGGGGCCGGTCTCGACCTCGGCGACGCCCTCGACGACCTCGAGCGGCAGCAGACGGTGCACCTCGGGGACCTGGCTCACCATGCTGACGAGGCGGTTGTACACGAGGTGGATCTCATCGACCCCGCCCTCCGCGGCGTCCTTCCCGAACGCATCGAGCAGCGCGTCCGAGATCTCCTTGCCGTTCTCGAAGACCGGAGCCTCCGTGAAACCCGTCCAGGTCCGCTCGGCGGCCCGGTGGCGGAACGCGAAGTACCCCTGAGCCTTCCGGCCGATCAGGTAGTAGCTCACGTCCTTGCCCTCCGAGCGCAGCAGCTCGGTGAGCTCCTCGGCCTCGCGCAGTACCTGCGAGTTGAAGGCGCCGGCCAGGCCGCGGTCCGAGGTGAAGATCACGACCGCGGCGCGGCTGATCCTCTCGGGCTCCGTGAGGAGCGGGTGGTCGAAGTTCGAATGCGTCGCGACCGCCGAGACCGCGCGAGTGATCGCGCGGGCGTACGGCGTGGTCGCGTCGACGCGCGCACGCGCCTTCTGAATGCGAGAGGCTGCGATCAGCTCCATCGCGCGGGTGATCTTCTTGGTCGTCTGGGCAGAACGAATCTTCTGCCGGTAGACCCGAAGTTGCGCTCCCATGTCTCTCCTGTGGTGTTCGAAGCGTGTCAGTCGTGATGAGTGCCGGATCCGGGCGGGCGCCTCGCAGCGCCCGCCCGTTCGCCGTTACTTCTTGACGACCAGCTGCTCCTGCTTGATCTCTTCCTCGGCGAGCTCCTCGAACTGCTCGTTCAGAGCCTGACCGGCCGAGGTGCGGAACTCGAGCTTGAACGCTGCGATCTTCGCCTCCAGGTCGGCGACGGTGTCGTCGTCGAGCACGTTCGTGCTGCGCAGCGTGTTCAGCGCCTCGCTGTTGTTCCCGACGTAGTCGAGGAACTCGCGCTCGAAGCGGAGGATGTCCTCGACCGGGACCTCGTCCAGGTGGCCGTTGGTTCCGGCCCAGATGGAGACGGTCTGCTCCTCGACCGGGTACGGCGAGTACTGCGGCTGCTTGAGCAGCTCGGTGAGGCGGGCGCCGCGCTCGAGCTGACGACGGCTCGCCGCGTCGAGGTCGCTCGCGAACATCGCGAAGGCCTCGAGTGCGCGGTACTGGGCGAGCTCGAGCTTGAGCGTGCCGGAGACCTTCTTGATGCTCTTCACCTGAGCGTCGCCGCCCACGCGCGAGACCGAGATGCCCACGTCGACCGCCGGACGCTGGTTCGCGTTGAAGAGGTCGGACTGGAGGAAGATCTGGCCGTCGGTGATCGAGATCACGTTGGTCGGAATGTAGGCGGAGACGTCGTTCGCCTTGGTCTCGATGATCGGCAGACCGGTCATCGAGCCGGCACCGAGCTCGTCGCTCAGCTTGGCGCAGCGCTCCAGCAGGCGGGAGTGCAGGTAGAACACGTCGCCCGGGTAGGCCTCGCGCCCCGGCGGACGGCGGAGGAGCAGCGATACCGCGCGGTAGGCCTCGGCCTGCTTCGACAGATCGTCGAAGATGATGAGGACGTGCTTGCCGCTGTACATCCAGTGCTGGCCGATGGCCGAGCCGGTGTAGGGAGCGAGGTACTTGAAGCCGGCCGGATCCGAGGCGGGCGACGCGACGATGGTCGTGTACTCCATCGCACCGGCGTCCTCGAGCGCACCCTTCACGGACGCGATGGTGGAGCCCTTCTGGCCGATCGCGACGTAGATGCAGCGCACCTGCTTCGTCGGATCGCCCGACTCCCAGTTCGCCTTCTGGTTGATGATCGTGTCGATCGCGATCGCCGTCTTGCCGGTCTGGCGGTCGCCGATGATCAGCTGACGCTGGCCGCGGCCGACGGGGATCATCGCGTCGATGGCCTTGATACCGGTCTGCAGGGGCTCGTGCACCGACTTGCGCTGCATGACGCCGGGCGCCTGGAGCTCGAGCGCGCGACGGCCCTCGATGTTCGCGATGTCGCCGAGTCCGTCGATCGGGTTGCCGAGCGGATCGACCACGCGGCCGAGGTAGCCCTCGCCCACGGGGACCGACAGCACCTCGCCGGTGCGGGTGACCTGCTGTCCCTCTGCGATGTCGGTGAATTCGCCGAGCACGACGACGCCGATCTCGTCCTCTTCGAGGTTCTGCGCGAGGCCGAGCGTGCCGTCGGCGAAGCGGACGAGCTCGTTCGCCATGACGCCCGGCAGGCCCGCGACGTGCGCGATGCCGTCGGCGGCGTCGATGACGGTGCCGACCTCGGTCTTCTCGGCCTTCGCGGGCTCGTAGGACGACGCGAAGTCCTTCAGCGCGTCGCGAATCTCATCGGGGCTGATGCTGAGTTCTGCCATTTCGTTCTCTCTTGTCTCTTCCGAGGGCCCGGCCCGCGGGGTGAAAAGTCGTTAGCCTGCCAGCTGCAGGCGCAGGTCCTCGATACGCGACCGGACGCTGCCGTCGATCACGTCGTCGCCGATCTGGATGCGGACGCCGCCCACGAGCGCGGGATCGACGACCGTGGTCACGCGGACGGGTCGCCCCGCGCTCTGCTCGAGCAGACCGGCCAGCTTCTCCTGCTGCGCGGCGCTCAGAGGCGCCGCCACCGAGACGGTCGCGAGCTCGCTGCCGCCCTGGTCCGCTGCCACGCGTGCGCTCTCGCGGAGCGCGGCGCCGACGCGCCGACCACGCGGGTTCGCAACGAGATGGGCGATCACGCCGACCGCCGACGCCGAGAGCTTGCCGGTGAAGATGCGCTCCACGAGCGCGACCTTCGACGCGGGATCGCCCAGCTTGCTGCCGAGGCTCAGCTCGAGCTCGTGGCTGCTGTCGATCGTCGCGGCCGCCGCGAGCAGCTCGTCGGCCAGGCCGTCATTGGCGATCGCTTCGGCGCGCAGGCCGAGCTCCTCGACGCCGCCGACCAGCTCATCGGCGTTCGACCAGTTCTGCTCGACCGCGGCGACGAGTACCGCACGAGCGCCGGCCGAGATGCCGCCGAAGAGGCGCTCGACCAGGCCGCGCTTCGCCGCAGCCGCGGAGGAGGCATCGCCGAGGGCGCCCAGCAGGGCCGGCGATCCGGCGATCTGAGCGGAGGCGCTCAGCAGTTCGGCGCCTGCCGACTTGCCGAGTCTGCCGCTCAGAGCCGCCTTCGCCGCGGCCAGAGCCTCGCGTGACGCACTGCCCATTACTTCGCTGCCTTCTCGGATGCCTCGAGATCAGCGAGGAAGCGGTCGACCAGCGCCGACGCCTTGGTGTCGTCGGAGAGCGACTCGCCGACCACGCCGGACGCGAGGTCGATCGCGAGCGTACCGACCTCCTTGCGGAGAGAGACGACGGCGCTCTGGCGCTCGGCCTCGATCTGGGACTGGGCGGTCTGCGCGATGCGGGCTGCCTCGACGTTCGCGTCGTCCTTGGCCTTGGCCACGATCTTCGTGGCGTCGGCGCGGGCGGCGTCGCGGATGTCTGCGGCCTCCTGGCGGGCACCGGCGAGCTGCGCGGTGTACTCCTGCAGCGCGGCCTCGGCCTTCGCCTGGGCCTCGTCGGCCTTGGCGATGTTGCCCTCGATCGCCGCAGCGCGCTCGTCGAGCATCTTCTGCAGGCGGGGAAGGAAGACCTTCCAGAACGCGACCAGCAGGACGATGAAGATGAGCGCCGACCAGACGAGGTCGTAGACCTCGGGCAGCAGGATGTTCCGCGTCTCCGCAGCCGGCTCCGCAGCCAAACTTACTGCGTGAATCATCGGGCCTCCCTTTCGAGACTAGAGAAGGGTGGAGAGCTTAGACGGTGAAGATGAAGTGGGTCGCGATACCGATGAGCGCGAGGGCCTCGGTGAACGCGATACCGATCCACATCAGCACCTGGAGTCGGCCGGCGAGCTCGGGCTGACGAGCCACGCCCTCGATGGTCTTGCCGACGACGATGCCGAGGCCGATGGCCGGGCCGATGGCCGCGAGGCCGTAGCCGACGGTCGAGATGCTGCCCGAGACTTCAGCGAGAACAGACACAGTAGGTGTTTCCTTCCGTTGGTGAGCCCGGCGTGCACCGGGCCCGATTGAGGTTTAGTGCTCTTCAGCCAGCGCGAGCTGGATGTAGACGCCGGTGAGAATGGTGAAGATGTAGGCCTGCAGGAACGCGACCAGGATCTCGAAGAGGGTGAAGGCGAAGCCGACGACTAGCGTCACCGCGCCGAGCGCCCGCAGCGCGCCCGAGACCTCGAAGAAGAAGAACCAGGTGGCGCTGAAGAACAGCACCAGCAGCAGGTGGCCGACCACCAGGTTCATCATGAGTCGCAGCGTCAGGGTGACGGGGCGCAGGATGAAGGTCGAGAAGAACTCGATCGGGGTCACCAGGATGTAGAACGGGAGCGGTACGCCCTGCGGGAAGAGGGAGTTCTTGAAGAAGTTCTTGGGGCTCTTCTTGACGCCGGCGTAGATGAACGTGATGTACGAGACCACCGCGAGCACCAGCGGGACACCGACGACGGCCGAGACACCGATGTTGAAGCCCGGGATGATGCCCGTGATGTTGAACGCCAGGATCATGAAGAAGATCGTGGCGAGGACGGGCAGGAAGCGACGACCGTCTACCTTGCCGAGCAGATCCTCGGCGATGTTCACCCGGACGAAGTCGAGCGCCATCTCGGTCAGCGACTGGAAGCGGCCCGGAACGACCTTCATGTTGCGCGTGCCGGCCCAGAACAGGACGATCAGCACGAGGGCCATGATCACGCGGATGATCATCACGCGGTTCATCTCGAAGGGCGTGCCTTCGAAGAAGATCGCCGGCGGGAAGAAGTCGTCGATCGACGGCGGGTGGAATCCACCGCCCTCCGCAGCGAGAAGGGCCGGGGTCACGAGTTGCACAGCGTTAGAAAACAGCGCCATTCTCCTGATTCGTAGTGCAGCGCGAAGCCGCACGGCGTCGAACGATAGTCGTGCCCCCGAGGCACGTGACGCAGCACAGAAGGCCGCTCGGCCGGGAACATAACGATGCTATCAAGAACTCGGCTCACACGGAAACCGAGCCGCATCCTCCGCGCGCCGACCCCCGGATCCGGGAACGCTCAGGGGAGCTTCGGATCGGAGACGTAGAGCAGCCGGCTCTTCGTCATGATGAAGGCATCGATGACGAGCGAGACGATGACGCCGGCCACGAGGGAGAAGAAGAGGATCTTCGGCTCGAGCCAGGCCTGATCGCGCAGCAGCACCGCGGCGACGATGAACGCAACGAACTTGAGCACCCAGCCACCGACCACGATCCCGAAGAAGAGCGGGACGTAGAGGTCGCTCTCGATGAACCGGTTCGCGAAGGCGATGCTCCCGATCGTGAGTCCGAGGAACACTCCCGCGAAGAGCGCCCCCAGCACCCCGCCGATGAGGCCCGGGGATCCCGCGATCCACCAGCCCACGCCGCCGCAGGCGAGGATCAGCAGCACGGTCGCGATCGCGCCCCAGCGCAGGGCCCGCAGCAGCACCGGCTGCGACGAGGGCAGCCGTCGCTCGGCGCCATCATCGGGTGCGACGGCGTTCGGCTCGGGTTCGGTCACTTGGCGATCCTCTCGTCGGCGGTGTTCTCGCTCCGCGTCAACCGTAGCAAGCCGCGCTGGGTGAGCCATCGGCGCACCCGCACCGCCGGGGTCAGCGTGACGACGAGGCAGAGCACTCCGCCGGTCGCCGCGACGACCGCGGGCCAGAAGAAGCTCTGCGTCGTGAACACGAGCAGGCAGGCCGCGGAGATCATGGCCGTCCAGAGGTAGAAGATGAACACCGCCTGGACTGGCGAGTGGCCCATGTCGAGGAGGCGGTGGTGGAGGTGCCGCCGGTCTGCGGAGAACGGGCTCTTGCCGGCGCGCAAGCGCCGCAGCACCGCGAGCGTGAAGTCGGCGAGCGGCATCGCCAGCACCGCGATGGGGAGGATGATCGGGATGTAGCTCGCGAGCACCAGCTTCTGGTCGAGGGATCCCGGGTTCAACTGCCCCGTCACCGAGACCGTCGAGACCGCCATGAGCAGCCCGATCAGCAGCGCGCCGGTATCGCCCATGAACATGCGCGCGCGGTGCCAGTTGAACGGCAGGAACCCGACGGCCATCCCGACCACCGTGGCCGCCATCAGCGCGGCGAAGGTGATCGACGCGTCGCCGCCGGTCTCGGCGGCGAGGAGCTGCGTGTAGATGAAGAAGACCGCATTCGCGATGATCGCCACGCCGGCCACCAGCCCGTCCAGCCCGTCCACGAAGTTCACGGCGTTCATCACGAGCGTCATCAGGAAGACGGTCAGCACGAAGTTCAGGGCGGGTGAGGCGACGATGAGCGTGTTGCCGAACGGCACCGACACGATCTGCACCCCTTGCCAGGCCAGCAGACCGGCCGCGGCGAGCTGGGCCGCGAGCTTCAGCATCCAGTCGAGATCGAGCAGGTCGTCGAGGATACCGACCAGGGCGATGAGGCTGCAGGCTCCGAAGATCGCCCAGAGCCGGGGCGCTTCGCCCTGCCGGTCGACCAGATCCGTGAAGACGGTCGCCGCGATCATCGCCGCGAGCAGTCCGAGGAACATCGCGACGCCGCCCAGTCGGGGCGTCGGCGTGGTGTGCACGTCCCGCTCGCGCAGTTCCGGAGCGAGCTGCCAGCGGCGGCTGAGCCGGAGCACGCCGAACGAGGCGATCGCCGTCACCAGCGCCGCGACGGCCGCGACCAGCAGGAACGAGAAGAGCATCAGGGCTCGATCGTCACCCGGGGCAGCAGCTCGGCGATCCGTTCGCGGGAGACGCCGCCCTCGCGCAGCACGCGCAGACTGCCGCCCTCCGCGGTCAGCTCGGTGGCGTCGACGATGGTGGATGCGGAGCCGTCGCCGACGACGTCTCCGGCGTCGAGATAGACGGCGATCGAATCCCCGAGCATCTCCCGGGCCTGCTCGATGTTCCGCGCGGCCGGATCCCCGGTCGTATTGGCGGAGGAGACGGCCAGAGGTCCGGTCTCGTTCAGGATCTCGATGGCCAGCGGATGGTCCGGAATGCGCAGCGCGACCGTGCCGCCGGTCTCGCCGAGATCCCAGCTGAGGCTCGGATTCGCGGTGACCACGATGGTGAGCGCGCCCGGCCAGCAGGCCTCGGCGAGCACCGAGACGGGCTCGGGCACCTCTGCGGCGAGCGCCGCGAGCATAGCCGTGTTCGGGATCAGCACGGGCGGCGGCGACTGGCGGCCGCGCCCTTTCGCTTCGAGCAGGCGCTGCACCGCGTCGGAGGAGAATGCGTCGGCGGCGACGCCGTAGACGGTGTCGGTCGGCAGCACGACGAGCTCGCCCCGTCCGATAGCCTGTCGCGCCGCCCGAGCGGCACCGATCAGTTGCGTGCTGTCACTGCAATCGAAGACCTGGCTCACAACCCACGAGTCTATCCCCGAGGCCTGCGCCGCAGCGGCCGCCCCTCGACGCGCGTCCGTTCCTGCCGGATCCGATCGGCGTGCCTCCGCATCGGCCGGGGCGTGTACGCGCGGCCGCTTCCGCCCCGAGCGCAGCGGTGT
>NZ_JBHSRW010000057.1:0-11977 GCF_042659205.1 Leucobacter soli | reverse complement strand
GCGCCAGACCGCGGCGCTCTTCAACGTGCACGTCGCCGAGT
Source organism: Leucobacter soli (assembly GCF_042659205.1). Lineage (NCBI taxonomy): Bacteria > Bacillati > Actinomycetota > Actinomycetes > Micrococcales > Microbacteriaceae > Leucobacter > Leucobacter soli. The sequence goes on along the minus strand of NZ_JBHSRW010000057.1, from coordinate 11,936 downwards.
CGGATGCCGAGGCCCGCCCGCCGAGCTCGCGATCGGCCGACGACGCGACCGCGCCGACGGTCGGCAGCGACCGGAGCGCACCGAGCGCACCGCCGGCGGCATCGATGGCGTACAGCTGCACCGGGTCGTCGACGCCCATTCGGCTGAGGGCGACCGCCAGCGTGATCAGCGCGCTCGTCTTCCCGGTGCCGCCCGATCCGGCGATGGCGACATTGCCGACCTCGTCGAGATCGAGGTGCAAGGGGCGTTGCGCCTGCGCTGCCGGGTCGTCGATGAGGCCGATGACCGGGCGGTTGAGGCCGCGCTCGTCATCGTCTCCGGTTCCGGTTCCGGCATACTGCTCGCATTCGGCGAGGCTCAGCGATCGGGGCAGCTCGTCGAGCCAGGGCCGGCGTGGGGCGGCGATCCCGGCCTCCACTGCGGCCTCGACGATCGCGTCGCGCAGGCGTTCGATATCCCGTGCGGGGCGCGCGTCGCTGCGTCGCGGCCGCTCTGCGACCGGGAGATCCCACTGCTCGTCGCCGCGGAAGCCGAGCGAGCGGATCTCGATCTCGCCGCCGCGCTCGTTCTCGTCCGCCCGCCCGCCCAGGTATCCGGTCTGGAAGTGCGCGATCCGGCCCGGCCCGATCTTGATGGCCCCGCGCCCCGGCGAGGCCGCATCGAAGAAGGCGGCATCCTGCACGCCGATCACGTCGGTGCTGTCCGATTCGTCGGCCATGCGCAGGGCGACGCGCAGATTGGTGTTCGCGCGCAGGTTGTCGGTGATGACGCCCGCGGGTCGCTGGGTGGCCATGATCAGATGCAGCCCGAGCGACCGGCCGCGCTGGGCGATGTCGATCACCCCGTCGACGAACTCGGGCACTTCGCCGGCGAGTGCGGCGAACTCGTCGATGACGATGACGAGCATCGGGGGCGTCGCGGGGTCGGACCGGCGCTCCATCGTGAGGAGATCCTTCGCCCCGTGCCGTGCGAGCAGTTCCTCGCGGTAGCGGAGCTCCGCGCGCAGGGAGACCAGTGCCCGGCTCACCAGGTGCGGATTGAGATCGGTGACCAGCCCGACGGTGTGCGGCAGGTCCACGCATTCGGCGAAGGCAGCGCCCCCTTTGTAATCGACGAGCAGGAACGCGATCCTGTCGGGGCTGACGCTCGCCGCCAGACTCATGATCCAGCTCTGCAGGAACTCGGACTTGCCGGCGCCCGTGGTGCCTCCGACCAGCGCGTGCGGACCGTGCGATCGCAGATCGATCGTCGTCGGGCCTGCCGGGCCCTGCCCCACGACGACCGCGAGGGATCCGGTCGGACGCTCATCGCCGCGACGCCAATCGGCGAGGATCGAACCACTCGACGCCCAGGCCTGCACGATCGGCTCGGCTCCTCCGAGGAGGTCGATGTCGTGCAGATCGGGGAGCGCGACTGCCCGGGGCAGGTCGCTCTCGTCGAGCACCCGGGTGGCCGCGTCCTCGACGGATGCGAAGCCGCAGGCGAGCTCTGCCGCGGTCGACGGCTCGGTGGACTCGGCGCGCGCAAGGGGCACCACGGTGCCGCTGCGCACGAAACCGACCTGCGCCTCCGCACCCTCCGCGCAGTCTTCTGCCACGGTCGAGGCGGCCTCTCCGGGGTTTCCGACGCCGCAGACGCCACCGTCCGGAGGCGGCGCGTCGAATGCGACGAAGGTGCGGCAGGCGGCGGGCAGCCGAGTCGGGTCATCGGCGACCCAGACGAGGTGGATGCCGACATCCGGCCCGACCTCGGCGAGCGCGATCAGGCGAGAGCGATCGGCGGCGTGGCCGTCGAGGACCAGCACGATCACGATCGGCAGGGCCGGTGGCCCCGGCGCCGCATCTGACGGACCGGTGCTCCCCTGGGCCCCGGCGTCGAGGTCGGAGCGGGTTCTCCGCCGCTCCCGCGTGTGCGCAGCACGTGCGTCGGCCAGCGCCTCGAGCGCCTGGAGGAGGCCGGTGCAGCGCTCGGGCGAGTCGGCGAGCTGGCCCGTCGGGATCGGTCCGCCGACCGGGTCGACGTGCGGCAGCCAGGCGAGCCAGCTCCACTCCGTCTCATGCCCCGAACCGGCGAAACAGGCCAGCACGAGGTCTTCAGGAGAGTGCAGGCCGACGAGTTGCAGGATCAGCGCCCGTGCCATGCCGCCGGCACGCCGGCTCCGACCGGCGATGCCGAGGCAGCCGCAGCGGTCGAGATGCTCGGTCACCGGGACCGGCCCCACGTCGCGGTACCGGTCGGCCAGTGCCTCGAGCTCGCGGCGATGCGCCGGAGCCGTATCCTCGTGCGGCGGGAGCACCAGTCTCGTTCGACTGCGCAGCTCGCCGTCGCCGAGCCGCACTTCGAGGAAGGATCGATGCTCGGGCCGCCTGGTCCAGAGGAGCGCCCCGCGTCCCGCGATGGCCGCCTCCACCTCCGCTGTGGCCGGCACCTCCTGCGCGCGCACCGCGATCTCGAGACGGCGCAGCTCGTCGAGTCTCTCGCGCTCGGCGGCGAGCCGTTCGCCGAACCGCCGCGTCTCGTGCCCCGACCGCCGTCTGCCTCCGAACACGCCGTCGAGCCAGGCGCCGATCATCATCACGGGAGAGAGCACCACCATGATCAGGCTGGCCGGGGAACGGGTGATCGCGTACATGGCGGTCCCGATCAGCAGCGGAGCGAGCACGGCGACGATCGGGAGCCGGTGGGCCTCTTTCGGGGCCGGCGGGGCCGGCAGTTCCCGCTCGGTCGACGGGAAGCGCGGGACCACCCGCGGAGCACGGATGTGCGTCACGGCGTGCACGAGGGACGGTACGGGAGCGGGGATCGGACCGGGGACGAGCGTCAGACAGGCATCCCCGAGGGTCAGTTCGCAGCGGCGCGAGACGGCCCGCTCTCGAAACGGCTCGCCGTCGATGAGGATCCCGTTCGCGGAGTCGAGGTCCCGGATCACGAAGCCGCGCTCCGGATCGAACAGGATCTCCGCATGGCGCCGGGAAACGCTGCGGTCGGCGAGCCTGATCCGGCAGGCGCGATCCCGCCCGATCAGGTTCCGCCCGGCGATCAGGCTGAACCGCACGCCGCGCTGTGCGCCCGATCGCACCTCGATGACGCCCGCGTCCTCGATGAGGCGGGGAATCTTGCGACGCTCGGCGATGTCCTCCGTTCCGAACTCCGCCACCGGGCGGATCTCCCAGCCCGACTGCAGGCCGGATCCCGTGATCGGCGACATCGGGTCGAGCAGGATCGACTCGCCTCCGACCGCGCGTCCGAGCAGAGTGACCGGCATCAGACGCTGCCCGGCGGCGCGTTCCAGCTCGGGGTTCCCCGCAGCGCCGGCACGGATGAGGGCGCGCGCGAGCTCTCCGACCGTGGCGGTGACGTCGCAGGAGAGCAAGATGTCGTTCCTCGCACCCTCCGGGAGCAGCAGCGAGAGCTTGAGTCTCACTTCGCGACCCCGCGCGAGGAGACGACAGCGTTGGCGCGCACCGTTCGGCCCTCACCAGGCCACGGTGGGATCGTTCGAGCATTCCGCCTGCACGTCGAGGAAGAGCAGCCTCCCGCCTCCGGCGTCCGAGGCGCTGAGCGCCAGCATCGCGCCGTCCTCCCGGTCGGCCCGGATCAGGGCGCTGTCCGCCGCGGCGCTGTCTTCTACCCCGTAGACGTCGGAGACGGTCCAGCCCTCGGTCGCCCAGTACTCCCGCACTCGTTCCGCCAGCCGGTACGGGTCCTCGTCGAGCGGATCGGTCCGCACCCTGACGAGCAGCCCCGCCGGGTTCACCTTCCCGGGCTCGGATGAGCAACTCACGTGGCGCGACCGATCGAGGATCCGCAGCTGCGCCTCGTCCCATCGCGGCCCCGTCTCTCCGCGTCCGCGCCACAGCCCCTCGGTGCCGGTCACGCTGATCACGGCCTCGACCTGCGCGACGGCCCACTCCTGCTGCTCCTGCAGGGTGCGACCGGCGACCTCATTCCGTTCCGAGAGCACGGGAATCCCTCCATCGCACGCGCTCGTCCCGAGCGCGAACCAGACCGCGAGCAGGCTCGCGACCGCCATCCGACTTCGTCTAGTTCTTCGCGACATGCAGTCCTCCAAGCACCTGGTCCGTCATTCCGAGCGAGGTCGCGGCGAGGTTCCGCAGCGACTGGGTCTTCGGGTCCCAGTAGCCGTGGCCTGCGCTCGCCTCGAAACCGAGTCGGTTCCGGGGCGACCGGCGACCGGTACCGTCGCCTTCGCCGATCACACTGTGGCCGTCGGTCCGCTCGAACACTTCGCCGTCGGGTGCGACGTACCCGTTGGACGAGAAGTGCAGCGCACCGGCGTAGTCGGGTGCGTCCCGGTAGCTGAGCTCCGGGTTGGGGTTCGCCCGCCCGCTGTACCGCAGCCCCAGCGGGGCGAGGCGGTCGTCGCTCGCGTGGCTGGCGAAGATGTTCGTGTACCCGGAACCGCCCGTCGCGACCCGCAGCTCGTCGAGCGCTGCCACACGCCCGGTATCGATGCCCGCGGAGCCCGCCATGGTGAACGCATCCACGTCGATGCGAGTCAGCATCAGGGCGTTCGCAGCCGTCGTGGTCCCGTAGGAGTGCGCTACGACGCTGATGGTGGGCGGATCGGACGCCCCGAGTCCCGACGGGTCGCCGAGCCCGCGGTTGCGGGCGGCCCAGGCGCCGTCGAGCTCGTCGGCGAGCCGATCCGCACCGGCGCGGGCCGGCAGCTCCGAGAGCACCCCCTTCTCGTTGAGCGAGTCGACGAGATCCGGTGTGTCGTAGCTGAGAAAGGCGACCAGTCCGGCCAACCCTCCACGATTGCGCCGTTCCAGGAGGTCCTGCTGTTCTTCGTAGAGGTTCCGACTCGCTCTATCCCAGGTGCGCAGCGCCTTGTCGGCGTCGCTCTCCATGCCCGGCACCTGCCAGGTCAGGTGATCGGCCAGATCGAGGTCGCCGTATCCGACGGCGACCTTCGGCACGCTCCCGGTGAGGTCGAGCGCGACGACGCTCACCTGGGGATCGCCGCCCTGGTCCCGGATCAGCTGCAGCTCGCGCAGGGCGACCCGGCCGCGATCGCCCAGTACGCTCGGGTGCGCGTCGTAGAAGTCGAGCATTCGGCGATTCGCCGAGTCGCGTGCAGCGAACGGGATGCCCGGGAGGTTGCCGATCACCCACGGGGTCGCCTCGATCAGGCGCTGCCGCTCGGCCGGATCGAGGGACGCCCAGTTGGCGGCGACACGGGTCGGCGCGGGCGGATCGTCCCAGATGCGACCACCCGACTCGACGCCGAGCAGCTCGACCAGCAGCGGGTGCGAGATTCGCACCCCGGGTGCGCCCTCCCGGCCGCGGAACTCCCCCGCGATCGACAGGGAGACGATCTCGCTCGGCGTGTGACCGCCCGAGAGCCGGCCGGCTCGGATCAGGCCGCCGAGCTCGGTGGCGTTCAACGATCTGAGCAGCCGCTGCTCCGCCGTGCGCCGCTCATCGAGGAGTTCCGCCCACCGCTCCTTCTTCGCCGCGATGCCCTCGAGCGCGTGCTTCCACTGCGCGGCGGCGCGAAGCCATGGGTCCGCGTACTGCTGCTCGATGATGCGCCTCGCCGCCGCCTGCTGCCCGGCGTCGAGATCGGCCGCCGCGGGTCCGAGCAGCGGTGCGGGCATCGTTCCCGGCGGCGCCTCGTCCCAGGACCGCAGCACGTGCACACGGATCCGCGCCTCGATCTCCTCGAGCGCGGATGCGGCCCCGGCGATCTCCCCGAGGCTCTCGTCGATGTCCCGCAGCGCGTTCCGGGCTTCTCGATGGATGCGCGACACCTCCGCGGCGTAGCCGTCGACGCCCTTCGCCGCGGCGACGACGCTCCGCTCGAGCTTCTCCGCTCCGGGGCGAAGCCGTTCGTCGACCTTCGCGACGAGTCGATCGATCGCCGCTCCCGCGCCTTCCTCCAGCCGGCGACCCGCCGAACGCGCCGATCGCGCGTAGTCCCGGCAATCCGCGGCGGTGCAGCGGAAGAACGCGCCGATCTCATCGATCTCGTCGACGGTGCCGACGATCGGCGAGGCGGCAGCGAGCACCGAAGCGGATGAGAGCGGCACGTGCACGGTCTCAGCTCCTCGACTCCGCGGCGCCCGTGTGCAGCGCCGACGCGAGGCGACGGTCGAGACCTTCGCCGCCTTCCGCCAGCTCGTCGATCAGCGCGCACCCGGTCGTGGCCGCCTCCGACAGCGCCGAGCGGGCCGTGGCGCAGAGGCGCACGTACTCGGCCACCTCGCCGCCGATCCCGCTCGCACTGGCCACGCGGTCCGTGGGCGGTGAGACATCGCTCTCCGACATCGCTCCGGCCGCACCCGCCAGGTCCGAACGCGCCGCCGCGAGCGCCGCCTCGGATATCCGCAGCTCAGCACCCACGAGCCGGATCCTTCGCCGCCAAGCGCGGGCCGCGCACGCCCGAAGACGACCGGACCTCCGCCGCGCTCTGCCGTCCTAGCGCTCCGCTCACCGGTCAGCCGCCGATCTTCGCCGCGATCTGCGCGTCCATCTCGCCCATCGCCGTCGCCGTCTGCTTCAGGAACGACTCGATCTCGGCGATCTTCTGGATCACGGTCTTCGCACCCCGCGTGTAGTCGTCGTAGGCCGTCTCGAACTTGGCCGATGCCTGGTCCGTCACGAAGCCGGATGCGACGAGGCCCTGCATGCGCTTCTGCAGGCCGACCAGTCGCGTCGTGATCTCCTCGCGCCCGGAGCCGAGCTCGATCGCGGCCTGCTGCATCTCGGAGAACGAGACAGTGATGTTCGCCATGGTGAATGCTCCTCGGGTGTCGATCCGCGAATCACCTGGGGGTCGCGGTATCCGGTTGTCGGCAGTCGTCGCGCCTCATCGGCGACGACGGATCAAAGCTAACAAGGAACAGCGAGCGAAAAGCATGCTCATAGTCATATGTGAATAACTTCATAATACGCACACATTTTTCGGGGCTGTGAGCGCCGAATCACGAATGCAGCACTCCTCATCAAGGGTCGGACCGTCACGGGTCGGACCGTCACAGACCCGACCGACACGAATGCCGGAGCACTCCAAAGACGCGTCGAGCCCGCTACCGGACGGTAACGGGCTCGACGGACTCTCTGCGAGTCAGGCGCTGAACAGCGCGGGCACCTCCGCGATCGCGACGCGGTCCTTCGTGCCGGCGGCGCGGTCCCACACCTCTGCGAAACCGTCCGCCGCGTCACGGCCCACCACGATGACGCGCGGCATGCCCAGAAGCTCGGCATCCCCGAACTTCACGCCGGGCGACACCTTGGGACGGTCGTCAAAGAGCACCTCGACTCCGGCCGCGACGAGCGTCTCCGCGAGCGTCTCCGCGACCTCGAAGACGACGGGATCCTTGCCGGTCGCCACCAGGTGCACGTCGAAGGGGGCCACGGAGACGGGCCAGACCAGGCCGCGGTCGTCGTGGTGCAGCTCCGCGAGGATCGCCAGGATCCGCGTCACGCCGATCCCGTACGAGCCCATCGTCACCGTGACCAGCTTGCCGTTCTCGTCGAGCACCTTGAGCCCGAGCGCCTCGGCGTACTTGCGGCCGAGCTGGAAGACGTGGCCGATCTCCATGCCGCGCTCCAGCGTCACCGGACCCGATCCGTCGGGTGCGGGGTCGCCATCGCGGACGTTCGCGATGTCGGCCACTCCGTCGGCGTCGAAGTCGCGCCCCGCCATGAGGTGCGCGACGTGCTTCTCGTGCTCGTTCGCCCCGGTCACCCAGACGGTGCCGGGCACGACGCGCGGGTCGAGCAGGTAGCGGATGCCGGTCGTGCCCTCGAGCCCGAGCACGGCGCCGCCCTGCGACTTCGAGCCCGGTCCGATGTATCCCTTCACCAGCCCGGGGTGTTTCGCAAGATCCTCGGCCGTCGCGGGCTCCACCTCTGAACCGGCGAACGCGACCTCTGCGCGCTTCATGTCGGCATCGCGGTCGCCGGGGAGGCCCACGACGACGAGCGTCCGCTCTCCCGCCTGCTCTCCGGCGATCGGCGTCACCGCGAGGACGACGTTCTTGAGCGTGTCCGCGGCCGTCCACTCCCGGCCGTCCTCCCGCGTCAGCACGGCGTTCGTGTGCGCCACGAGCGTCTCGATCGTGGGCGTGTCCGGCGAGTCGTAGACGAGAGGCTCGGGGCCGTCGAGCGGCAACGACTCGGGCACCGCCGTCTGGTAGGCCTCGACGTTCGCCGCATAGCCGCCGGCCGATCGGACGAACGTATCCTCGCCGATCGGCGTGGGCAGCAGGAACTCCTCGCTCTTCGAGCCGCCCATGGCGCCGGCGTCGGCCGACACGATCGCGTACTCGAGGCCGAGGCGCTGGAAGATGCGCTCGTAGGCGTCGCGCTGCAGCTGGTAGCTGGCATCGAGCCCCTCGTCGGTGGCGTCGAACGAGTAGGCGTCCTTCATCGTGAACTCGCGGCCGCGCAGCAGGCCGGCGCGGGGCCTGGCCTCGTCACGGTACTTGTCCTGGATCTGGTAGATCGTGAGCGGCAGGTCCTTGTACGAGGTCACGATGTCCTTCACGAGCAGCGTGAAGGCCTCCTCGTGGGTCGGCGCGAGCAGGTAGTCGGCGCCGTGCCTGTCCTGAAGACGGAAGAGCGCCTCGCCGTACTCGTCCCAGCGGCCGGTCACCTCGTAGGGCTCGCGCGGCAGCAGAGCCGGGAAATGCACCTCGTGCGCGCCCGCGGCGGCCATCTCCTCGCGGATGATCTGCTCCAGCTTCGCCTTCACCCGCAGGCCGAGCGGCAGCCAGGCGAAGATGCCCGGGGCCTGCCGGCGGATGTATCCCGCGCGCACCAGCAGCTTGTGGCTCGCGACCTCGGCATCTGCGGGGTCTTCGCGGAGCGTTTTCAGGAAGTAGTTCGAGAGGCGTGTCAACACGGCTTCTATCGTAGTGCCGCGCCGGATCGGCGGACGGCGCCGACGTCGGAGCGCCCAGCGCCTCAGTTCCAGTCTCAGCTTCGGCCTCAGCGGAGCCGCGTTCCGGGACCGCCCTCATAAGGTGGAGGGGTGACCCCGACCCGCGCCCGCGCCCGATGGCTGGTACCCGTCGGGGTGCTGCTCGTCGCCGCGGTGCTGCGCCTGTGGGAGCTGGGGACACCGCATCGACTCGTCTTCGATGAGATCTACTACGTGCGCGATGCAGTCACCCAGCTTGCCCACGGCTTCCCCACCGATTGGCCGGACGACGACCCGGCCTTCGTCGATCCGGCGGCCTTCACCGACCGCGCCAGCCCGATCGCGCATCCGCCGCTCGGGAAGTGGCTGATCGGCCTCGGGATTCTGCTCTTCGGCGCCGAGAGCGCATGGGGATGGCGGATCGCCGCGGCACTCGCGGGGATCGCCACGGTCGCTACCGTCATGCGGCTCGGCTGGCTGATGAGCCGCAGCCTGCTGGTGACGGCCGCGGCCGGGCTGCTGCTCGCCGTCGACGGCGTCCATGTGGCACTCAGCAGGGTCTCGCTGCTCGACGGCTTCCTCACCGCGCTCGTCGCGCTCGGAGCGCTGTTCATCTGGCACGATCAGGCCGGTAGCGGGTCGCTGCTCCGGCCGCGACGGGGCTCCGCGCTCGGCCCGATCCTCTGGCGTCGCCCGTGGCTTCTCGCCGCCGGGCTGGCCTTCGGCGCCGCGGCCGCCGTCAAGTGGTCGGGCCTCTACGCGCTGGCCGCGTTCCTCCTGCTCGTCACGGTACGGGATGTGATTCTCCGTCGGAGGTTCGCCACCCGCCCGGCACTCGGCTCGCTGTGTCAGGCCGCAGTGACCGGCGCGGTCGCCCTGCCGGCCGCCCTGGCCGCCTACCTTGCGAGCTGGATCGGCTGGATCCTCCACCCCGACGCCCAGGGTCGGAGTCCGGACGAACCCTGGTGGGTGTCCCTCTGGCAGTGGCATGCGCACTCCTTGAGCTGGCACGCCACGTTGAGCGCCGAGCACCCGTACGCGGCGCGAGCCCTCGGATGGCCGCTGGCACTGCGTCCGACCGTGATGTACCGCTCCGTCGCCGAACAGGGCGACGGCTGCGACTGGGCGGGCGGTTGCGTCGCCACGATCGGCTCGTTTCCGAACCCGCTCGTCACTTGGGGCGGGGTAGTCGCCCTGCTCCTGCTGGCCTGGGCGGTGGTGCTCGTGCTCTGGCGGGCGATCCGGTCGCGGTCTTCGGCAGCACTGCGGCACCCTGTGGTCTGGCTCGCGGGTTTCGTGCTCGTCGGCTACCTCTCCGGGTGGCTCCCCTGGGTGCTCACGCTCTCGCGCCCGGCGGTGTTCCAGTTCTACTCGGTCGTGATGACGCCGTTCGCCGCACTCGCGTTCGGGCTCGTACTCGGCGAGTTCGCCGGCCTTCCACCGTCCGGGCGAGGCGCCCGGCTCGATCTTCCCCGCCTCTTCGCGCTCGCCGGCATCCGACTCGACGATGCGCCGGAGGCGGTGCGTGGGCGCAGGATCGCCGTGGCGATCTTCGTCTCGGCCGCACTGCTGCTCGGGCTCCTCTTCTTCCCGCTCTGGTCGGCCGTGCAGATGCCGGAGTGGTTCTGGCGCGCGCACCTCTGGCTGCCGGGATGGCGCTGATCGCCCGCACCCACGAGCATGAGCGGCAAGGGATCGGCCGGGGCTTCGGAGCGATCGCCGGAATCAGAGCAGCCGGCGGCTGAGCGCCCAGGCGGTGAGCTCGTGGCGGTTCGAGAGCTGCAGCTTGCGCAGCACGTTGGATACGTGCGTCTCGACGGTCTTGATCGAGAGGAACAGTTCCGCGGCGACCTCCTTGTAGGCGTAGCCGCGAGCGATCATCCGCATGACCTCCTGCTCTCGAGCGGAAAGCCGATCCAGTTCGTCGTCGCCCGCCGCCGTCTCGCCGAGTCCCGCGCCGAACGCGTCGAGGACGAAGCCCGCCAACCGCGGCGAGAACACCGCGTCGCCGCCGTGGACGCGGACGGCGGCGGCGGTGACCTCGGCTCCGGAGGCGCTCTTGGTCAGGTATCCGCGTGCTCCCGCTCGGATCACGCTCACCACGTCGTCGGCGGCATCGGAGACGCTGAGCGCGAGGAACCTGGTCCCCCGCGCGTCGGCGGATCCGGCCAGACGCTGCAGGACCTCGGCCCCGCCGCCGCCCGAGCCGCCGGGCAGGTGCACGTCGAGCAGCACGACCGCCGGCCGGAGTTCGGCGATCACCGTGAGCGCTTCGTCGACCGTGGCGGCCTCCCCTACCACCTCGAGCTCGGATCCGAGCTCGGCGCGGAGGCCCGTCCGGAATATCTGGTGGTCGTCGACGATCACCACGCGAATCGGCGCATCAGTCTCCGGCATCGTTCGTTCCTTCCGTGAGCGGCGGTTCAGGATTCCGCATCGGCATCGCGAGCCTGACCGAGGTACCCGACCCGCTCGGCCCCGGTACGATGCGGGCCGTGCCGCCGGCGCGCTCCATGCGGCCGACGATGGACTCGCGCACGCCCATCCGTCCTTCAGGCAGCGCATCGAGCGCGATGCCGGGGCCGCGATCGGTCACATCGATCGCCACGCGGTCGGGGGTGAACTCCGCATAGACGGACACTTCGCCACCGGCATGTCGTGCGGCGTTGAGCATCGCCTCGCGCGCGGCCGCGACGATCGATTCCGGAGCGAGCGCCCCCTCGCGCGCGCCCACGACCACGACCTCGAACCGTACGGCGTGCGCTTCCTCCAGCGCAACGGCGTGCGTGCGCAGCTCGACCTCCAGCCGCTCCCGTGCCGGCGCCTCCGCGCCGTCGGCTCCTCGGAACAGCCAATCACGCAGTTCGCGCTCCTGTCCTCGAGCGAGGCGGGCGACGTCGCTGCCGGGCTCCGAGCGCTGCTGGATCGCGGCGAGGGTCTGCAGCACGGAGTCGTGCAGGTGCGCAGCGATCTCCGCACGTTCCGCCTCCCTCGCCCGGCCGGCACGCTCGGCGATCAGGTCGCGGTTGACGCGCAGCACCCA
>NZ_JBHSRW010000056.1:0-12142 GCF_042659205.1 Leucobacter soli | reverse complement strand
GGCGACGTCGCAGTCCAGTAACGCCGAAGGCCCCCGCGACCCCGAGCGCTGCCGCGCCGCCGGTCAGCATTCCCGGCAGGCCGTCGTAGGCGAAGCTCGGCAGGCGCTCGGGCGGCTGCACGGCCGACCCCGGTTCGAGACCGATCGCGACGGTGAGGCCGTGCATGCCGGGCATCGGCGTCGGCGGCACGACGAACTCGGCGCCCCCGCCGACATCGGCGAGTATCTCGCCGACGAGCTCGCAGCGATCGCTGCTGCCGGAGGGGCCCGCATAGCAGGCGCTCGCCCCGTTCAGGCGATCCGAGAGCGCCTGCTCGAGGTGGATGCGCGCCGCGAACTCCCCGATCTCCTGCCGGCGCTGCTGCGGCAGGATGTTCCAGTAGAACTCGTCGCGGACGGGCTCCGCCTCAGCGCCGTCCGGGCCCGGTTCTGCGGGCACCGCCAGGATCACGTCGCGCAGCGCGTAGCTGATCACGTACTGCTGCACGCCGTGCACGTAGTCGTCGTCGCCGACGAGGATCAGGCGGTAGCCGTCCTGGTCCTCCACCTCGAAGGGCACGGGAGCCCCCGAGGCGTCGCGCACCTCGATCTGCTCCGGCGCCGCGGGCGCACCGAGGTAGCGCAGCGGCAGCGCGCGCACGACGCCGCGGTTCTGGTCGAAGGCGGGGAAGTGCGGCACAAGCGTCTCGGTCACCTGAGCGACCGAGCGGCCAGCGCCGTCGAGGGAGATCTCGTAGTCGACGTGCCAGCTGTCGTAGGCGAAGTCGTCGACATCGGCCGCGGCCGGCGCCGCCGGTGCTGCGGTGGCGCCGAGAAGCGCGGTGAAGCCGATCACCAGGGCGAGCAGCAGGTTCCGCATGCGCCCAGCCTATTGGTGTCGAACCGCCGCCGGGACCGGCGGTGCTATAGTGATTTCGTGCTGTTCGGCTCGCTTCTCCTTAGCTGCCGCGACGAGTCCTAACTTCCAGGCCTCCCTCGTCGCGGTGTTCGCGTTGGCTGAGCAAGATTTCAAGCGAGAGAAGTAAGAGACCATGAAGAACACGCAGCAGCCCTCAGCGATGCCGATCCACCGGTACCGTCCGTACCACGAGATCATCGACGTCGATCTGCCCGATCGCACCTGGCCGACGAAACGGATCACCGAGGCGCCGCGCTGGTGCGCGGTCGACCTGCGCGACGGCAATCAGGCCCTCATCGATCCGATGAGCCCCGAGCGCAAGCGGATCATGTTCGACCTGCTCGTGAAGATGGGCTACAAGGAGATCGAGGTCGGGTTCCCGAGCGCCAGCCAGACCGACTTCGACTTCGTTCGCCAGCTGATCGAAGACGACGCGATCCCCGACGACGTCACGATCCAGGTGCTCACCCAGGCGCGCGAGCACCTGATCACCCGCACCTACGAGTCGCTGATCGGCGCCAAGCAGGCGATCGTGCACCTCTACAACTCGACCAGCATCCTGCAGCGCGACGTCGTGTTCCGGCAGGACAGGGCCGGCATCAAGCAGATCGCGCTCGACGGCGCGAGGCTGTGCAAGGCCAGCGAGCACATCTGCGCAGGCACCGAGATCTACTACGAGTACTCGCCCGAGTCGTACACCGGCACCGAACTGGAGTACGCGGTCGAGGTGTGCAACGACGTGCTCGAGATCTTCGAGCCGACGCCCGAGCGCAAGGTCATCATCAACCTGCCCGCCACCGTCGAGATGGCGACGCCGAACGTCTACGCCGATTCGATCGAGTGGATGGGCCGGCACCTGAACCACCGCGAGAACGTGATCATCTCGCTGCACCCGCACAACGACCGCGGCACGGCCATCGCGGCCTCCGAGCTGGGCTACATGGCGGGAGCGGATCGCATCGAGGGCTGCCTCTTCGGCAACGGCGAGCGCACCGGCAACGTCGACCTCGTCGCCCTGGGCATCAACCTGTTCACGCAGGGCATCGACCCGCAGATCGACTTCTCGCGTCTCGACGAGGTACGTCGCACGGCCGAGTACTGCAATCAGCTGCGCGTGCCCGAGCGGAGCCCCTGGGCCGGCGACCTGGTCTACACGGCGTTCTCGGGATCGCACCAGGATGCGATCAAGAAGGGCTTCGAGCGCATGGAGGCCGATGCCGAGGCGGCCGGCGTCTCGGTCGACGAGCTCGAGTGGGCCGTACCCTATCTGCCGGTCGACCCGAAGGATCTGGGCCGCTCGTACGAGGCCGTGATCCGCGTCAACTCGCAGTCGGGCAAGGGCGGTGTCGCCTATCTGCTGAAGACCGACCACTCGCTCGACCTGCCGCGCAGGTTGCAGATCGAGTTCAGCTCGGTGGTGCAGGGCGTGACCGACAGCGAGGGCGGCGAGGTGTCGAGCGAGGAGATCTGGCGGATCTTCCAGGACGAGTACCTGCCGACGACCGGCGATTCCGCGTTCGAGCAGTGGGGGCGCTACGAACTCTTCCGCACGGCGTCCACGAGCGCCGGCGACGGCATCACGGAGCTCACGGTCGACTTCCGCGTGGGCGACGAGCAGTCGCAGTTCACGGCGCGCGGTAACGGCCCGGTCGACGCCTTCATCACCGCGCTGAACGAGAACGGGCACGCGGTGACGCTGTTCGACTACGTCGAGCATGCGATGAGCGCGGGCGGGGACGCGGTCGCGGCGGCCTACGTGGATCTGGATGTCGACGGCCGTCGGCTCTGGGGCGTCGGGATCGATCCCGACACGACCCGCGCGACGCTGAAGGCTATCGTCTCCTCGGTGAATCGTGCGGTGCGCACGCAGCACCGCGATGTGGAGGCCCCTGCGGCGGTCTGAGGGGTGCCCGCCGGCTCCGCACGCCGAGGGCAGCGAACCGCGCACGCCCCTTTCCTAGAACATATCTTCGAACGGGCGGCGTGGCGACTGCGCGGATGTCGGAGGTCGCTTCTAGGGTGAGAGCATGATCGCTTTCGTACGCGGCCAGGTGCTCGCCGCCGGTGCCGGCTGGGTCGTCGTCGATGTCGGACCGGGCGGTGCCGGTGGGGGCGTCGGCATGCGGCTGGAGGTGCCGGGACGGCTCTCCGGCGCGCACCCGGGTGCGGAACTGGCCCTGCATACGCACCTCGTCGTACGAGAGGACTCGCTGACCCTCTTCGGCTTCGCGACAGCCGAGGAGCTCGACGTGTTCGGCATCCTGCTCGGCGTGTCGGGTGTCGGGCCGCGCAGCGCGCTCGGCGTGCTGACCGAGCTCACCCCCGCGCAGATCGCGCAGGCCGCTGCGAGCGAGGACGAGAAGCCGTTCCGCAAAGTCTCCGGGATCGGTCCGAAGACGGCGAAGCTCATCGCCGTGCAGCTCGCCGGCAAACTCGATCCACTGGCGTTCGGCGGGACGGAGGCCGAGGCGGATGAGACGCCCGGTGGCCGGGCCATCGACGATCGTGCGGCCGCCACGGTCGTGCAGGGACTGCTGGGCCTCGGCTACGGCGAGGCCCAGGCGGAGACCGCGGTGCAGGATGCGAGGAGCGCCGGCGCGCCGAACGATGAGGCCGGGCTGCTGCGGGCCGCACTTGCACTGCTGCAGGCCCCGCGTCTGCCGAGCGACCGGGGTGCGCGATGAGCGGGGAGCTCTCGCCGCAGGTCGCCGCGAACGAGCTCGGCTTCGAGGGGGCGCTCCGCCCGGCCACGCTCGACGAGTTCGTCGGGCAGTCGAAGGTCCGCCGCCAGCTGCGGCTGCTGCTCGACGCCGCCACGATTCAGCAGCGAACGCCCGACCACATCCTGCTCGCCGGGCCGCCGGGGCTCGGCAAGACGACCCTCTCGATGATCGTCGCGGCCGAGCTGGACAAGCCGCTGCACCAGACCTCTGGCCCGGCGATCCAGCACGCCGGCGACCTCGCGGCGGTCCTCTCCGCGCTCACGCCGGGCGAGGTGCTCTTCATCGACGAGATCCACCGCATGGCGCGCAGCGCGGAGGAGATGCTCTACCTCGCGATGGAGGACTTCAAGATCGACATCATGGTCGGCAAGGGGGCGGGTGCCACCTCTATCCCGCTGGAACTCGCACCGTTCACGCTGGTCGGGGCGACGACCCGGGCGGGCCTGCTGCCGAATCCGCTCCGCGATCGATTCGGCTTCACCGCGCACCTGGAGTTCTACGACGAGGACGAGCTCTCGCACGTCGTGCAGCGAGCGGCCGGTCTGCTCGGTTTCGACGTGGCCGCAGCGGGCGTCTCGGAGATCGCCGGGCGCTCACGCGGTACCCCGCGGATTGCGAACCGACTGCTGCGCCGCGTGCGAGACTACAGCCTCGTCCACGGCACGCCCGGTGACGTCGAGGCGGTGCATGCCGCACTGACGCTGTACGACGTCGACGCGCACGGGCTGGATCGCCTCGATCGCGAGGTGCTGCGAGCCGTGGTCGAGCGGTTCGGCGGGGGTCCGGTCGGGCTGTCGACGCTCGCCGTGTCCGTCGGGGAAGAGGCCGAGACCATCGAGGCGGTGGTCGAGCCCTTCCTAGTGCGAGCCGGCCTGCTGAGCCGCACGCCGCGCGGTCGGGTGGCCACGAGACGGGGATGGGAACACACAGGCATTCCGATTCCGGATGCCCTATAGTCGTAAAGGTTGTGCGCGCGATCGCGTGCTGATTTATCACGCCCGTGCGCGGAAGGATTCTCACCATATGGACCCGATGACACTCATCATGTTCGGCCTGATCGCCGTGATGATCATCTTCATGATCCGCAACGGCAAGAAGCGCCAGCAGGCGGCTCAGGAGATGCAGAGCAAGCTGCAGCCGGGCGCCGAGGTGATGCTGCAGTCGGGGATCTTCGCGACGGTCGAACAGGTCGACGAGGCCGAGAACCGCGTCACCGTCCGCAGCGGCTCTTCGACGCTCGTCGTGCACCGCAACGCGATCGGCCAGATCGTCACGCCGGTGGACGCCGTCGAGACGCCGGGCGATGAGATCGCCCCCGACGACGACCCGGCGTTCGGCGAGCGGATCGCCGCCCCTGACGCCGACACCGGTGCAGAGAGCGCGCCGGATGCCGCCGACGAGACGCCGGCCTCCGACGCGTCCGAGGGCGACGACACCCCCAAGTCCTGATCCGAGCGGGCGCGCGGCGTCCGACTCCTGAACGAACCGCAGCACGAGAAAGAAGTCGATCCGTGGCGTCTACCCCCGCAGTGAAGAGAGCCCGCGGCTCGCTCATCGCGCTCCTGGTCATCCTCGTCGGACTGGTCGGGGTGATCTCGATCGGCGTCTTCCGCGGAGAAGCGACCTGGACGCCGAAGCTCGCGCTCGACCTCCAGGGCGGCACCCAGATCATCCTCGCCGCGCAGCAGAGCACCGGCGAGGCCGTCTCCGGAGAACAGCTCGACCAGGCCGTGTCGATCATCCGCCAGCGCGTCGACGCCGCGGGCGTCTCGGAGTCCGAGATCGCCACCCAGGGCAGCCAGAACATCTCGGTGTCGATCCCGGGCAAGGCCGACGAGGCCACGCTGCAGCGCATCGAGGCCTCGGCCCAGCTCGACTTCCGCCCGGTGCTCGCAGCCGCCGACGGCACCCCGACCACCGACGCATCGACCGAGACGGACGCCGATGGCGATGACGCCGCCGGAGACGGCACGGTGGCCGAGGATTCCGCAGCCGAGGATCCCGCGGCCGAGGACTCGGGGGCAGAGGACGCAGCGGCCGAGGACGCCACCGATACCGACGCCGCCACGGACACCGGCGCGCGCGACCCCGACCCGATCCCGGAGACCGCGTACGACGAGGCCTGGCTGACCGATGCGCTCGTCGAGGAGTTCAACGCCTTCGAGTGCACCCCGGAGTCGACGGCCGGGCTGAGCGAGGCCCCGGGCGACCGCCCGCTCATCACCTGCGAGAACGACCTGCCGATCAAGTACATCCTCGGCCCGGTCGAACTGAGCGGCGACGTGATCGAGGACGCCACGGCGCAGCTCGAGACCACCTCGACCGGTGCGACCACCGGCCAGTGGGCGGTCCAGATGAAGATGAACGACGAGGGCACCCAGACCTTCGGCGAGATCAGCCAGCGGATGTACGGCGCCCAGTCGCCGCTCGACCAGTTCGCCTTCGTGCTCGACGGCCAGGTGCTCTCCGCGCCGACCATGAACGCCCAGATCCTGAACGGGCGCCCGTCGATCACCGGCAACTTCACGCAGGACTCGGCCGAGGCGCTCGCCGATCAGCTCAAGTTCGGTGCGCTGCCGATCGGCTTCACCGTGCAGAGCCAGGAGGACATCTCGGCGACGCTCGGTTCGAACCAGCTCCAGGCGGGCCTCCTCGCGGGCCTGATCGGCCTGCTGCTCGTCGTCGTCTACTCGATGTTCCAGTACCGGGCGCTCGGATCGATCACGATCCTCTCCCTCGCGATCGCCGGCGTGCTGACGTATCTCCTGCTCACGTACTTCTCGTGGCGCCAGGGCTATCGACTGTCGCTCGCCGGTATCGCCGGTATCATCGTCGCCGTCGGCTTCACCGCGGACTCGTTCATCGTGTACTTCGAACGCATCCGCGACGCGCTCCGCGACGGCTTCGCCCTCGAACAGGCGGTCGAGCAGGGCTGGAAGCGCGCGTTCCGGACCGTGCTCGCCTCTGACGGCATCAACTTCCTCGCCGCGGCGATCCTATTCATCCTCGCCGTCGGCAGCGTGCAGGGCTTCGCATTCACACTCGGCCTCACGACGCTGGTCGACGTGCTCGTCGTGGCGCTGTTCACCCATCCGATGGTGGTGCTGCTCGCACGGACCCGCTTCTACGCCGACGGTCATCCGCTGTCGGGGCTCGATCCGCAGCGACTCGGGGCCGTGTACCGCGGCCGCGCGCAGTTCCGCGAGCCCACCGCGGGCAAGAAGGGCGCCGCCGCCAAGAAGTCGACCGGGGCGGCGAAGGAGGCTCAGCGCCGTCAGACGATCGCCGAGCGCAAGGCATTGGAAGCCGCGCGAGGCCAGGGTGAAGCGGTCGGAGCATCGACCACCACCGGAAAGGAGAGCTGACATGGCTCGTCGCACCTTCGCCGAGTTCGGCAACGCGCTCTACACCGGTGAGAAGTCGTTCGATTTCATCGGTCGTCGCAAGACCTGGTACCTGATCGCCTCCGTCCTGATCGTCATCGCCATCGTGGGCCCGTTCCTCCGCGGCGGCTTCACGCTCGGCATCGAGTTCACCGGCGGCAGCCAGTTCCAGGTGCACGTCGCCGACGGCGGCGAGCGGGATCAGAGCATCGCAGCGGGTGCGGTCGAATCGGTGCTGCCCGGATCCGCACCGCGAGTCTCCCTCGTCGGGCAGACCGATATCCGGGTGCAGACCGAGCAGCTCGAGGACACCCAGTCCCGCCAGCTGCACGCCGCCCTCGCGGAGGCGTACGGCGTCGACGAGTCCGAGGTTACGGCGTCGTACATCGGCGCACTCTGGGGCAAGGACATTACGCGGCAGGCGCTGATCGGTCTCGTCGTGTTCATCCTCTTCGCCGCGCTCGTCATGGCACTCTACTTCCGCACCTGGAAGATGTCGCTCGCGGCCATGATCGCGCTGTTCCACGACCTCATCATCACGGCGGGCATCTACGGACTCTCCGGTTTCGAGATCACACCGGCGGCGGTGATCGGCTTCCTCACGATCCTGGGCTACTCGCTCTACGACACGGTCGTGGTGTTCGACAAGATCCGAGAGAACACTTCTCCGGGCGAGCTCACCGAGCGTCGGACGTTCGGGGAGGCGGTCAACCTCGCGGTCAACCAGACCCTCGTCCGATCGATCAACACCTCCGTGGTGGCATTGCTGCCGGTCGGCTCGATCCTCTTTATCGGCGCCTTCGTCCTGGGTGCCGGCACCCTGCGGGATATCGCGCTCGCGCTCTTCATCGGCATCCTCGTCGGCGCCTACTCGACGATCTTCATCGCGGCTCCCGTGTACGTCCAGCTGCGGCAGGGAGAGTCCGAGATCCAGAAGCACGATGCTCGCGTCGCCCGCGCGCGCGGCCGTGAGTCCGGCGCTTCGGACGCCGACGGCGACGAGGGCGATGATGAGGCGGGTTCCGACGGCGCCGAGCGTGCGGAAGGCGCGTCCGCGAAGCGATAGTGTAGCCTCATCCGATCGCGCTGGAGGAGGTGAGCCATGTCGAGCACCGACGCGCCGGCGAGCGGCTCCGGTTCCCGCATCGGCCTGGTGTCGAGACTGTTCTCACGGAGCAGCTCCTCGCCCGGCGCTGTGGATCAGCTGATACGAACGGTCCGCAGCAGTTGGCCGAAGGCGGACCTGTCGGTGATCGACCGCGCCTATCGCGTGGCCGAACTGGCTCATCGCGAGCAGAAGCGCCGAAGCGGTGAGCCGTACATCACCCACCCGATCGCGGTGGCGCAGATCCTGGCCGAACTCGGCGTCGCCCCTGTCGTGATCGCCGCCGCGCTGCTCCACGACACGGTCGAGGACACGGACTACTCGCTCGAACAGCTCACCGCCGACTTCGGCGAGGAGATCGCGATGCTCGTCGACGGCGTCACCAAGCTGGACAAGGTGAAGTACGGGGACTCCGCTCAGGCGGAGACCGTGCGGAAGATGATCATCTCGATGTCGCGAGACATCCGCGTCATCGTGATCAAGCTCGCCGACCGCCTGCACAACGCCCGCACCTGGGGCTTCGTGTCGTCCGAGTCGGCCAAACGGAAGGCGCAGGAGACGCTCGAGATCTACACGCCGCTCGCGCATCGCCTGGGCATCCAGTCGATGAAGACCGAGCTCGAGGATCTCTCGTTCGCCGTGCTGAAGCCGAAGCTCTACGCCGAGATCGAGAACCTCGTCACCCAGCGCAATCCGAAGCGCGAGGAGCTCGTCGGCAAGGTCATCGGTGCGATCAACGAGGACCTCCGCGAGGCCCGGATCCGCGGCGAGGTCACGGGGCGCCCCAAGGAGCTCTATTCGATCTACCAGAAGATGATCGTGCGGGGCCGGGACTTCGACGACATCTACGACCTCGTCGGCATCCGTGTGCTCGTCCATTCGATCCGCGACTGCTACGCCGTCCTCGGGGCCGTGCACGCGCGCTGGACTCCGATCCCCGGCCGCTTCAAGGACTACATCGCGACGCCGAAGTTCAACCTCTACCAGTCGCTGCACACGACCGTGATCGGACCGGACGGTCGGGCGGTCGAGATCCAGATCCGCAGCTACGAGATGCACCAGCGCGCCGAGTACGGCGTCGCCGCGCACTGGAAGTACAAGCAGACCCAGCAGGGCGGGCCGACCTCGAGCGACATGGCCTGGCTCGCGCACATCTCGGATTGGCAGGCCGAGACCGAGGACCCGAGCGAGTTTCTCGATGCGCTCCGCTTCGAGATCGGGGCGAAGGAGGTCTACGCGTTCACGCCGAAGGGCCGCGTCATCGGCCTGCCGGCCGGGGGCACGCCAGTCGATTTCGCCTACGCCGTCCACACCGAGGTGGGCCATCGGACGATGGGGGCTCGGGTCAACGGCAAGCTCGTGCCTCTCGAGACGGCGCTGCAGAACGGCGACGTCGTCGAGGTGTTCACCTCGAAGGATCCGAACGCCGGACCGAACGCGGGCTGGCTGGCCTTCGTCAAGAGCAAGCGCGCCCAGAACAAGATCCGCCAGTGGTTCACCAAGGAGCGCCGCGACGAGGCCGCCGAGCTCGGCAAGAACGAGCTGACGAAGGCGTTGCGGAAGCAGGGGCTCCCGCTCCACCAGCTGATGAACTCCGAAGCCATCCAGCAGGTCGCGTTGCAGCTCCGCTATCCGGATGTGGCCGGGCTGCTCGCCGGGATCGGCGAGAATCACGTCTCGGCGCAGTCGGTGATCGAGAAGGTGACGGCGCTCGTCGACCGGGACTCGGCCGAGGAGGAGAGCCGGCTCGAGACGCTGCCGGATCCGACGCCGATCCGATCCCGCAAGAGCGACTCGTCGTCGGGCGTGCTGGTCAAGGGAGCGAGCGATGTACTCGTGAAGCTCGCGAAGTGCTGCACGCCGGTGCCGGGGGATGAGATCCGCGGTTTCATCACCAAGGGCCAGGGCGTCTCGGTGCATCGTACCGATTGCCCCAACTTCCAGTCGCTCGCGAAGCAGGAGGATCGCCTGGTCGAGGTCGAGTGGGCGCCCACATCGAAGAGCGTGTTCCTCGTGCATATCCAGGTCGAGGCCCTCGACCGCTCCGGCCTGCTCTCCGACGTCACGAGGGCGCTCTCGGAGCACCACGTGAACATCCTCTCGGCCTCGGTGCAGACCTCGAGCTCGCGCCTGGCGATCAGCCGCTTCCTCTTCGAGATGGCCAACACCACGCACCTCGATCACGTGCTCAACGCCGTGCGCCGCATCGATGGCGTCTACGATGCCTATCGGGTGCAGTCCGGCTGAGCCCGCGGAAGGTCGACCCTTCGGTGACGCCGAGCATCAGGCCGAGGACCGGGGAGAGGCCTCTCCCGCGCGGGACCGATCGGGCGCGAGTGCGGCGAGCCGTTCCCTCGCGACGGTCCGGTACGGTCGACGGCGGGCCTCCACGCGTTCACGGGCCGTCGCCCAGCCCCCGGGGATCTGCAGGGCGAGCAGGCGGCAGGCGACTCGCTCGCGCTTCCCGAAGCCCGTGTCGGCGTACAGCAGATCGAGCAGCGTGCGCAGGGGAGTCGTCACGGCGAAGGCGCCGAGCTCGTGCATGTCGCCAGGTGCGAGCCGCAGTTCGGAGATCCGGATCTGCGGGGTCTCGCGCCTGAGGTTCCGCCGCCGATCACGCGTACTGAACCTCAGGGGTTCGCCGGGGTCCTTGGCCGCGCCCCAGACCCAAGCCGCGGTCAGATGCGTGGCCGCGAGGTCCGGCGAGAGGAACTCGGCGAGTGCGGCCGTGCGCACCCGCGGCGTCTCCGGCCAGCCGATGCCGCGGAAGCCCGGGCCGCAGGGCACCAGCAGACCGTGAAGCCGCCCGGCCGAGCGCAGGGCTGCCGGCCAGAGGTCGTACCGAGGCGGGTTCGGGGGATCCTTCACTCGAGCGGGCGGGGCGGTGGCGACTCTTGCGGCGGGCATGTCCCCATGCTGCCCCACCCGTGCGGCCGCCGGAGCCCGGTCTGCCCATCTGTGGATAAGTCGCCGTTCAGCGGCTTCTATGCGGCACCTGGAGCGCCGAATCGGATTCGTGAACGGGAGCGCGTGTCACACGGTCGCAGTCACTCGTCCGCGCCCGGCCGGAATCGGCCGGGCCCGTCCGCTCAGTCGCCCAGCGCGGCGAGCCAGGACTGCTGCGTCGCGAGCTTCTGCTCCGCCTCGGCCTTCGTCTTCGGATCCTTGGCCGCGTCGATCTCGGCGGTCAGCTCGGCGATCGACGCCTCGAGCTGGCCGCGCAGGCCCTCGCTGCGCGCCTTGGTCTCGGGGTTGGTCGAGCGCCAGTGCTCGTCCTCGAGCCCCTTGACGTGATCCTCGATCTTCCGCAGCCGACCCTCGACGTCGCGCAGCGCCTCGCGGGGCACCCGGCCGACCTCGTCCCACTTGAGCTGGAGCTCCGTGAGGCGCTTGCGGGCGGCGATGCGATCCTTCTCCTGCAGGAGCGGCTCCGCCTCGGCCAGCAGAGCCTCCTTCGCGGTGAGGTTCCCGGCGTACTCCTCGTCCTGCAGCGCGATCTCGGCCGCCTTCGCCGCGTAGAGGCCGTCGCCCGCGGCCTTGAAGCGGGCCCAGAGCTGGTCGTCGAGCTTACGGCTGGCACGGCCGACCGTCTTCCACTCATCGAGCAGGCTGCGGTAGGCATGGATGCCGTCGACCCCGCGCGGGGCGAGCGCCTCGGCCTGGGCGATGAGCCGCTCCTTCGCCTGCTTCACCTCTTTGTTGTTCGCGTCCATCTTGGCGAAATGACCGCGTCGGGCGGTGTCGAAGGTCTGACGGGCGCTGCGGAAGCGCTTCCACAGCGCATCCGCCTGGCCCTTGGGCACGCTCGCGCCGTGCCGCTGGATCTCCTGCCAGTCGGTGAAGAGCTGTTCGAACGCCGCACCGGTGTCCTTCCAGCGGATCGATGCCTCCGGCTGCGCCGCGAGCCGCTCGGCCTCGGCCACGATCGCCTCGCGCTTCGCCAGCGCCTCGGCCCGTGCGGCCTCGCGCTCGGCCTTCTGCTTCTCGCTGAGCTCCCCGGCCTTGCCGGTGAGCTTCTCGACGCGTGCGCGGA
>NZ_JBHSRW010000055.1:0-12173 GCF_042659205.1 Leucobacter soli | reverse complement strand
GAGCGCGAGGCCGGGCACGAGTGCCACCGCTCCGCCGGCGGCGGCCATCGCCAGCATCGCCGGCACGTTGTCGGTCTCCTGGATGATCTCGGGTTCGAAGCCGCACTCGGCGGAGGCGGCGAGCAGGTGACCGCGGCACTTCTCGCAGCCGGCGATCCAGTGGTCGGCGGCGTAGTCGCCGAGGCGCGCCACCGCCAGCCCCTCGGCACGGTCGTCCGAGAGCACCAGGCTGACCGTCTCGCGCCAGAGCGGCGTGAAGACGCTGCCCGCGGGGAGCTCCGCCGCCCCGGCGTAGTCGAAGATCAGGGCGCAGTCGACCTCGCCGTCGCGCAGCATCCCGATCGCGGCGGGCGGCTCGGCCTCACGGTACTGCAGTGCGACTTCGGGGGCCTCTTGCGCCATCCGGCGCATGACGGCGGGGATGATCGTGGCCGAGGCCGACGGGAACGCTACCATGCGCAGGGTGCCGCCCCGCTCGCCGCGCAGATCCTCGATCGCTGCGAGAGCGGCGTCGATCTCGGCGACGACGGTTCGACCGTGATCGGCGAGGATGTTGCCCGCGGTCGTGAGCCGGATCCCGCGCCCCTGCCGTTCGATCAGCGGCACGGCGAGCCGGGTCTCGACGCGTTTGATCCGCTGGCTCACAGCGGGCTGGCTCAGACCGAGGCTCGCCGCCGCCGCGGTGAGGGAGCCGGTGGTCGCGAGGGCGTGCAGGATCCGCAGCTCGGTCGAATCGATCGCTCCGAGCGGATCGGCGTGGCGTGTGCTGCTCATGCCGATACGATAACACCGGCGGAGGTGTTTCACATATCCTATTCAGATTGCTTATACAGCGGCGTCCGCGAAGCTCTGCGCCTCCCGCTTGTCCTGCTCCGTCGCCACCAGCTGACCGCAGGCGCCGTCGATCTCCTTGCCGCGCGTGTCCCGCAGGGTCGTCGGGATCCCCGCCGCGTTCAGACGGTCGACGAACTCGCGGGTAACTCCCGGCTCGGATCGCGTCCACACGGAACCCGGTGTCGGGTTCAGCGGGATCGGGTTGACGTGCACCCAGCCGCGGCCGCGACGGTTCAGCTTCTCTGCGAGCAGGTCCGCCCGCCAGGCGTGATCGTTCATGTCCTTGATGAGCGCGTACTCGATCGAGACGCGTCGACCCGTGCGCTCGAAGTAGGCGCGTGCCGCATCGAGCACCTCGTCGACCTTCCACCTGCTGTTGACCGGGATCAGTTCGTCGCGCAGTTCGTCGTCGGGAGCGTGCAGCGAGAGCGCGAAGGTGACCGGGATCTCCTCGTCGGCCAGCTTCCGGATCGCCGGCGCGAGACCCACCGTCGACACCGTGATGCCCCGGGCGCTCATCCCGAGGCCTTCGGGAGCGGGCGCGACCATCCTGCGCACGGCGTTCATCACGCGCTTGTAGTTCGCGAGCGGCTCGCCCATCCCCATGAAGACGATGTTGTTCACGCGTTCCGGCTCCGCCCCGTTGCCGGCCTGCCGACCGATACCGAGGCCGCCCTCGGCGATCACCCGGTTCGCCTGGACGATCTGATCGAGGATCTCCGCCGTCGACATGTTCCGAGTCAGCCCTGCCTGGCCGGTGGCGCAGAAGGGGCAGTTCATCCCGCAGCCGCACTGGCTCGACACGCACAGCGTGATCCGGCCGGGGTAGCGCATGAGCACCGACTCCACGAGCGCACCGTCGAACAGGCGCCAGAGGAACTTGACCGTCGCCCCGTCGTCGGTGGTCAAGCGCTTGACCTCCGTCAGCAGCGGCGGGAGGAAGGCCGAGACGATCTCGCCGCGGCGATCCTTCGGCAGGTCGGTCATCCGTTCCGGATCCGTCGTGTGGTGGACGAGGTAGTGCGCGGAGAGCTGCTTCCCCCGGAACTTCGGCAGACCGAGCTCCTCCATCTTCGCCTCGCGCTCGACGAGCGTCATGTCGGCGAGGTGCACCGGCGGCTGCGTCACCCGGGGTGAGGCGAACTGCAGCGTCGGCCTGCCGTCCGGCCCGGTCAGCTGCTTCCACCCCTCCGTGCGGGGGCGAGTCTGGGGGCGCGTGCGCTCTGCCGAGCGGGGGCGCGTCGGGATCACGCGGCCGCCCGGCGGCTCGGCGTCGTGATTCAGCTTGTTGGGATCCACACCGGTATTCTCGCAGGTCGACCGCTCGCCCGCCTGGGCGGACGCGATCGGTGCAGTGGACGCGACCGCGTCAGAGCAGACGGGAGCGGATGAGGAAGCGCAGCCCTTCGGGCGCCTCCAGGGAGAAACCGCCGCCTCGCCCCGGTACCGCGTCGATCGTCAGATGCGTGTGCGACCAGACCTCGAACTGCTCGCGCGACATCCAGAAGCCGATCTCGCGGGCAGCCCCCTCCGCGCGATCGGCACCGTCGCCCGTCGCGGCGAGCGGCGGCAGTTCGAGGGTGCCGAGCAGGACGTCCTGCCCGCCCGTGCGGAACTGCCCCTCGCGGTAGCACATGGGCGCGCTGCCGTCGCAGCAGCCGCCCGACTGGTGGAACATGAGCGGGCCGTGCATCTCCCAGAGCCGGTCGATCAGCGCGATCGCCGCCGGGGTGAACGCCAGGCGGCTGACCGACTCGCCTTCCACTTCCGGCCGCGCCTCCACGCTGCCGGGGATGCCCGGGGCGTCGGCGGGAGCCGTGGTCACGGCCTCGAGGTCGCAGGCCTCGCCCACCACCGGTTCCTGCAGTTTCGAATCGGACATCTCGCCCTCCTCACCGCGGCGACCCCGCCGCTCCCCTCATCTCATCGTACGCCCGTCTCACGACCGGCGCCCGGGAAGCCTCGCTCCCGGACGCCGAGCCCGGACGCCGCGAGGGGGGACACGGCGTCCGGGGTCGGGCCGTCGGCTCAGAAGAAGCCCTGCGCGGTCTCCGCGTAGCTGACCAGCAGGTTCTTCGTCTGCTGGTAGTGATCCAGCATCATCTTGTGGTTCTCGCGACCGATGCCGCTCGACTTGTAACCGCCGAACGCCGCGTGGGCCGGATAGGCGTGGTAGTTGTTCACCCACACGCGGCCGGCCTCGATCGCGCGGCCGGCCCGGTACGCCGTGTTGCCGTCGCGACTCCATACGCCCGCGCCGAGACCGTAGAGCGTGTCGTTGGCGATGCGGATGGCGTCGTCGAAGTCGGTGAAGGTCGTCGCCGAGACGACCGGGCCGAAGATCTCCTCCTGGAAGATGCGCATCGAGTTGTCGCCCCGGAACACGGTCGGCTGGATGTAGAAGCCGCCCGAGAACTCTCCGCCGAGATCGAGCACGTCGCCTCCGGTGAGCACCTGGGCTCCCTCCTGCTTGCCGATGTCGAGATACGACTTGATCTTCTCGAACTGGTCGTTGGAGGCCTGGGCCCCGACCATCGTGTCGGTGTCGAGCGGATTGCCGCGCACGATCTTCTCGGTGCGCGCCACGACGGCGTCGAGGAAGTCGCCGGCGATCGACTCCTGGATCAGCGCGCGCGAGGGGCAGGTGCAGACCTCGCCCTGGTTGAGGGCGAACATCGTGAATCCCTCCTGCGCCTTGTCCCAGTAGGCGTCGTCGTTGCGCATGACGTCCTCGAAGAAGATGTTGGGGCTCTTGCCGCCGAGCTCCAGCGTCACCGGGATGATGTTCTCCGACGCGTACTGCATGATCAGGCGGCCGGTGGTCGTCTCCCCCGTGAACGCGATCTTGCGGATACGCGGGTTCGAGGCGAGCGGGGCGCCGGCTTCGGCGCCGAAGCCGTTGACGATGTTCACCACGCCGGCCGGCAGCAGGTCGCCGATCAGCTCGAAGAGGAACAGGATCGACGCCGGCGTCTGCTCGGCGGGCTTCAGCACGACGGCGTTGCCGGCGGCGAGCGCGGGGGCGAGCTTCCACGTGGCCATGAGGATCGGGAAGTTCCAGGGGATGATCTGCCCGACCACGCCGAGGGGCTCGTGGAAGTGGTACGCGACGGTGTCCTCGTCCAGCTGGGAGATGCCGCCCTCCTGCGCGCGGATGGTTCCGGCGAAGTAGCGGAAGTGGTCGATCGCGAGCGGAATGTCGGCGTTGAGGGTCTCGCGCACGGCCTTGCCGTTGTCCCAGGCTTCGGCCACGGCGATCGCTTCGAGGTTCGCCTCGATCCGATCGGCGATCTTGTTCAGGATCACCGCGCGCTCGGCCGGGCTCGTCCGCCCCCAGGCCGGTGCGGCGGCGTGGGCGGCGTCGAGCGCCGCCTCGATGTCCTCGGCGGTGCCCCTGGCGATCTCGCAGAACACCTTGCCCGTCACCGGGGTGACGTTCTCGAAATACTGACCCCGCACCGGAGCGACCCATTCGCCCCCGATGTAGTGCTCGTACCTGCCCTTGAACGAGACCAGCGAATCGGGCTGGCCGGGTGCTGCATAGACGGTCATTGCGATGCTCCTTCGACGTCGTTGTCTGGTTTTTCCCCGACCGAGCGGACGCGACCCGACGGGTGTCCGAGCGGCTGGGGTTCTCTGCAGAGTACGACGTCGAAGGTTGCGGCGACGTTGCGGCGATGTTGCAACGTCGTTACAGCTCGGCCCGGACCGCCTAGCGCGCCTCGAGCCGCGCCACCACGCGCGCCCGCTTCGGCGAGAGCGGGGGCAGCACGCGCAGCAGCGTCCGCCAGATCTCGAGGTCCTCCGCGCCCCAGCGCTCCGCGTAGTCGTAGAGCACCTCCGGCGCGGCGGACTGCAGCATCGCCTCGCGCAGGGTCGCGTCGACCTCGCTCCGGAGCTCCTCGACCACCGGCGAGGCCGAGGCCGGGAGCACCGGGCCGTCGTAGGCGGCGAGTGCGAGGCGGTGCGCGCCGCGATCGAGGGCGTCGAGCGTCTCGACCGCGTCGACCCGCAGCCCCGTGCTCAGGCGGTACGGCCGCGATTCCAGGTCGAAGTCGACGCGATGCTCCTCGAGCCAGCGCCGCAGTCGCACCAGCTCCGGTCGCAGCCGAGGTTCGTGAGCGCGATCCCCGTAGACCTGCTCGGCGAGAACGGCCGCGCTGAGCCCGTGGGGCGCTGCCGCCAGTGCGAGCAGGATCTCGGCGTGGCGCCCGGCGAGGGCCGCGGAGCCCGAGGCGCTCTCGAGGATCGCCGGATCGCGGCCGAGCACCACGATCCGCGGCACCTGCGGGGCGCGCGGCCGCCGAGACACGCGCTTCGGCTGTTCCCGCTCGATCATCTCCCGCAGCGAGATGAGCTTCAACTCCGCCTCGACCGCGGCGAGGGTCGCCTCGACTAGCGGGAGGATGTGGGGCGAGGCCGCCTCGTCTCCGCCGGTGACGTCGATCACCCCGAGGATCGAGCCGCTGAGCGGATCGTGCACGGGCGCGGCGGTGCAGCTCCACTGGTGCACGGCACGACTGTAGTGCTCGGCGCCGAGCACCTGGATCGAGTGATCCAGGGCGATCGCACTGCCCGGAGCGCTCGTGCCTACGGCGGACTCCGACCAGTCCATGCCCGAGCGGAAGCCCATCTCCTCGGCGCGCGAGCGCAGGCGTCGATCCCCGTCGATCCAGAGCAGGCGGCCGGAGGCGTCGCCGACCGCGACGATGAATCCCGCTTCCGCGGCCTCGTCGGAGAGGAGTCGCTGCACCAGCGGCAGCAGGCGGCCCACCGGGTGGGTGCGGCGCAACTCGGCGAGTTCGTCCTGCCCGAGCACCGGCCGGTCGGGGACGAGGTCGGGGTCGATGGTGCGATCCCTGGAGCGCAGCCACGAGTCGAGCACGACGGACCTCATGCCGGCATCCCGGGCGAAGCGCAGGCGCGCTTCGACGTCTTCCGCGACATCCGCCGCGACGTCCGCGCTCGAGACGAATCGGGCGTGGGCGCGTTCGAGCTGGCTCCGTCGCTCGCTGATCGACTCGCCGCGGTGCAGCGCCTGCCACCCGTTCGCCACTTCGGCCTCCTCGTCGGGGCTCCGTGCCGACGAGCCTACCCCGGCAACCGCCGGGTCGCACCTGCCGGGAGGCTGATCACGGGATCAGACGACCGGGTTCGAGAGGATCCCGATGCCGGCGACCTCCACCTCGACGGTGTCGCCGGCCTCGAGCGGGCCGACGCCGGCCGGGGTTCCGGTGAGGATCACGTCGCCCGGCAGCAGCGTGAACGCCTGCGACGCGTGCGCCACGATCTCCGGGATCGAGTGGATCAGCTGCGCCGTCGATCCGCGCTGGCGCAGCTCGCCGTTGACCCGCGTCTCGATGCGGGCGTCGGCCAGGTCGAGATCCGTCTCGATCACCGGGCCGAGCGGGCAGAACGTGTCGAAGCCCTTGGCCCGCGCCCACTGCCCGTCGCGCACCTGCAGGTCGCGCGCACTGACGTCGTTGGCGCAGGTGAACCCGTACACGACCTCCAGCGCGCGCTCGACCGGCACATCCTTCGCGACGACGCCGATCACGACGGCGAGCTCGCCCTCGTGCTCCACCCGGTCCGAGATCTCGGGCCGCACGATGGCTTCGCCCGGACCGATCACGGACGTGTTCGGCTTCAGGAAGAGCAGGGGCTCCGCCGTCGCTCGCCCTCCGGTGACGTCCCGCATCTCGGCGACGTGGTCGGCGTAGTTCTTGCCGACGGCGACGACCTTCGAGCGCGGAATCACCGGGGCCAGCAGACGGACCCGGGCGAGCGGCAGCCGGCGGCCCGTCGTCTCGTATCCGCCGAGGAGAGGATCGCCCGCGAGTTCGACGAGCTCGACCTCGCCCGTCCCCTCTGCCGCATCGAGGATCCCGTAGGAGATCTCCCCCTCGAACTGGAAGCGCGCGACCTTCATCCCGGTCAGGCCCCCGCGGTCACCATCACGCTGAGCCAGCCGTGGCGATCCTCGCGGACGCCGTACTGGATGCCGGTGAGCTCCTCGCGGAGCGACATCGTGAGCTCGCCCGGACTGTTCTCCTCGCCGAAATCGATCGACAGGCCATCCTCGCCGAGGAGCCGCCGGATCGGCGTGATCACCGCGGCGGTGCCGCAGGCGAATGCTTCCACGATCGATCCGTCGGCGACGCCCTCGCGCCACTCGGTCACGGTGATGTCCCGCTCCTCGACGGCGAGGCCGCGATCCTCCGCGAGCCGGATCAGGCTCTTGCGGGTGATGCCGTCGAGGATGTTGCCGTTGATCCGCGGCGTGAGCAGCGCGCGGGGCGCGCCGTCGGCTCCGGCCTGCACGAGGAACAGGTTCATGCCGCCGAGCTCGTCGATGGTGTCCTCGGTGGCGGAGTCGCAGAACAGGACCTGGGCGCAGCCGTGCTCGGCAGCGATCCGAGTCGGCAGGAGCGACGACGCGTAGTTGCCGCCGCACTTCGCCGCCCCGGTGCCGCCGCGCCCCGCTCGGGCGAGATCCCGGGAGAGCCAGATCGAGACCGGCTTGACACCACCCGTGAAGTAGGCCCCCGCCGGGCTGGCGATCACGAGGAAGCGGGCGCGCTGCGCGGCGCGCACCCCGAGGAAGCTCTCATCGGCGATCATGAACGGGCGCAGGTAGAGGGTCTGATCCTCGCCCGAAGGCACCCACTCCGCGTCGATCGTGACCAACTGCCGCACCCCCTCCACGAAGAGGTCGACGGGAAGCTCGGGGAGCGCCAGCCGACGGGCGCTCGCGTTCAGGCGGCGGCCGTTCTCCTCGGGGCGGAACGCGACGATCGAGCCGTCCTCGCGCCGATAGGCCTTGAGCCCTTCGAAGATCTCCTGCCCGTAGTGCAGCACCGATGACGCGGGATCCATGGGGATGGGCCCGTACGGCAGGACGGCGGCATCGTGCCACCCCTCCTCCTGGGTCCACGTGATCGAGACCATGTGATCGGTGAAGTGGTTGCCGAAGCCCGGGTTCGCGAGGATGGTCTCGCGCTCGGCCTCGGGCAGGCGGTCCGCCTCGGTCAGGGTGAAGTGCAGCTCGGTCATTGCGGTGCTTTCGGGATTGCGTGGAGGATGAGGGATCAGGCCGCGCGCGGCGGGAGCTGCGCGATGACGGCCGCGCCGATATCGGCGGTGGAGCGCTTCGCGCCGCCGCGGGCGGCGAGGTCGGCGCGTACGGCCGAGCGCACGCGCTCGGCATCGCCGTCGAAGCCCAGGTGGTCGAGCATGATGGCCGCGGAGAGGATCGCCGCGGTCGGGTCCGCGAGCTGCTGCCCAGCGATGTCGGGCGCAGAGCCGTGCACGGGCTCGAACATGCTCGGGAAGGTGCCGTCGGGATTGATGTTGCCGCTGGCTGCAAGACCGATACCGCCGCCGATAGCGCCGGCCAGGTCCGTGAGGATGTCTCCGAACAGGTTATCAGTCACGATGACGTCGAAGCGCGACGGGTCCTGCACCATGAAGATGGTGGCCGCGTCGACGTGCAGGTAGTCGACGGCGATCTCCGGGTGCTCGGCCGCGACCGCTTCGACGATCCGCTGCCAGGTCGCTCCCGAGTGGACGAGCACGTTCGTCTTGTGCACCCACGTGAGCTTCTTCCTGGGGCGCGCGGCGGCGAGCGAGAAGGCGTGGCGCACGACGCGCTCGATGCCGTAGGCCGTGTTGACCGAGACCTCCGTCGCCACCTCCGCCGCGGTGCCGGCGCGCAGGCGCCCGCCGTTGCCCGCGTAGGGGCCCTCCGTGCCTTCGCGCACGACGACGAAGTCGACCTCGCCCGGATCCTTCAGCGTCGATTCGACGCCCGGGTAGAGCGCGCAGGGCCGCAGATTGACGTAGTGGTCGAAGTCGAAGCGCAGCTTGAGCAGCAGTCCGCGCTCGATGTTCGCCGCCTTGAGACGCGGATCCCCGGGCACGCCGCCGACGGCGCCGAAGAGGATCGCATCGTGCTCGGCGATCGCGGCCTGCTCCGCCTCCGGCAGGGTCTCCCCCGTCGCCAGGTAGCGCTCCGCGCCCAAGGAGAACTCCGTGCGCTCCAGCACCGCGTCGCCTCCCGCGAGCACCGCGTCGAGAACGCGGTTCGCCTCGGCGATCACCTCGGGGCCGATCCCGTCTCCGGGGATCACGGCGAGCTTGATGGTGCGGGTCACGGCGGCTCCTTCTGGTGTGGTGAACGTGCGCGAAGGGGGACTCGAACCCCCACGTCCGAAGACACTGGAACCTAAATCCAGCGCGTCTGCCAATTCCGCCACTCGCGCGAGCCACTCCAGTCTAGTGATCCCGACCCGGCTCTCCTGCCATCGCGTGCACCGCGGCCGCTCGCCGGCTCGCCTACTTGAGCCAGGCCACCGCCTTGATCAGGTGATGATCCGAGGCCGAGCTCAGCACGGTCTTGTAGGTCGACAGATGCACGTTCCCGTGGGCGAAGATGTGGTCGATCCGCCCCGCGTGGCCGCTCTTCATGACGACGGGCTTCTTCCAGCCATTGTACGTCTGGTACTCGAGGTTGTAGGCGGTATCGGCGGTGATCGCGTTGACGTAGCCCTTCGCCGTCAGGCGGGAGTTCAGCGTCTTGAGGTCGGTGCCGCGGGTGGGCGAGAGGTTGAGGTCGCCGGCCAGCAGCACCGGCTCGTCGCGCGTGTTCTTCTTATTGATCGTGCTGACGATCTTCTTCAGCTGGGCGCTGCGGTTCTTGTCGTAGCTCGACCCCTTGCGCACCTCGAGGTGCGCCGAGACGACCCAGAACTTCTTCCCGGTCTTCCGATCCTGGAAGCGAGCGATCGCGCCCCACCGCTGGTTGACGGCTCCACCGATCCGCGGCAGCTTGATCGTGCACGACGTGGAGTACTTCTTCCCGCCCGTCGTATCGGAGCATCCGGAGAGGAGTTTCACCTGCTTGTTGTTGTAGAGGATCCGCGTGCCGTCGCCGCCCATCGAGACGCCCGGCGCCGCGTACCGGGTGCTGCGCACCCAGCGCCACGCCGCCGACTTCCCCGTCTTCTTCTGCGCCTTCCGGATCTGCGTGGTCAGGGACCCGAGCTGGGTGTCGTCGCGGCCCGCGATCACAACGGACTCCTGGATCGCGAGGACGGAGGCGCCCGACTTCACGATCTGCTTCGCGACGCCCGGGCGGCGGGATTTCAGGGTTCCCGAGCTGAGCTCGGGCGTGAACGCCAGGTTGTACGAGGCCACCAGCACCTTCGCCGAACCGGAGCTCCGGCTCGACTTCGGCTGGCCTGCGGCCGTGATCCGGCTCGCCGTCAGCACGCTCTTCTTCGAGCCGTTCACGGCCTGCATGCGCACCGTGAAATGCCGCCCGGATCCCAGCGGGGCGCGCAGTTTCTTGAGGTTCGCCTTCGAGACCACGATCGAGGTCGCGTCCTTCTTCGCGGAGAGCACGACGGCGCCCTTCGAACCGAAGTGCTCGAGGCCGAGGTGGATCTTGAACCCGGTGACGCAGCTGGCGCTCGGCGTCCACGAGATCCTCACGTTGCCGGTCGAGGTGAGCGTCGGCTGCTTGAGCGTCGGCTTGGCGACGGTGCTGCCGGTCGTGCACCCCGCGGCCGCGGCCGGCGTGCCGGCATCCGCCGCGCCGCCGATGCCGACGGCGCTGCTGACCGCCAGCAGCGCGGCGAGCGTGAACGCGAATGGCGCGGAAACCCTTCGATACGACATGCGGCGACCGCCCCTTTCACCCTGTCCGGGAGTCGAATGCAACCCGACCACCGTAGCATCCGCGATGCGGGCGGGCCCGGTGGCCGGATTCGACCCATGCACCGCGGCCTCCGGGCGCGTTTCGACTACCATCCGGTCGAGAGCACCTCGTCTAGCCGTGCGATCACGAAATCCGCGCTCTCGGCGGTGAGGCAGAGCGGCGGCTTGACCTTCAGCACGTTCGAGCGCTCCGAGGTCGTGAGCACGATCACGCCGAGTTCCTTGAGCCGCTCGCAGATCGCCGAGGCCTCCGCCGTCGCGGGCTCCATGGTCGCGTGATCCCGCACCAGCTCGACGCCCAGGTAGAGCCCTTCTCCGTGCACCGGGCCGATGAGGTCGTGCTTCCCCGCCAGCGCGCGGAAGCCCTCGGCCAGCCGGCCGCCGACGACGCGGGCGTTCTCCTGCAGGCGCTCCTCCTCCATCGCGTCGAGCACCGAGAGCCCGACGACGCAGCTGAGCGGGTTGCCGCCCGCGGAGGAGAAGAACTGGCCCTGGCTCGCGAGCGCATCGGCGATCCGCTTCGTGGTGATCACCCCGCCGATCGGGAAGCCGTTGCCCATGGGCTTCGCGATCGTGATGATGTCGGGGAGCACCCCCGACTGCTCGAAGCCCCAGAAGCTCGAGCCCATGCGACCGAAGCCGACCTGCACCTCGTCGGCGATGCAGAGCCCGCCCGCGGCGCGCACCCGGGAGTAGGCGTCGGCGAGGTAGCCGCCGGGCAGCAGCACGCCGCCCGCGTTGCCGAGCACCGATTCGCAGATGAAGCCGGCGACGTCGCGCCCAGCTGCGGCGAGCGCGTCGAGGTCCCGGCCGAGGTCGGCCGCGTACTTCGCGCCGATCGCCGCGTCGCCGGCCTCGCCGCGATAGGTGCCGCGGAAGCGGTTGGGCACGTCGGCGACGTGGATCCAGTCGGGCCGGTTGTCCAGCGCGTAGGGGTTGTCGTAGGCGCTCGTCGTCACCGCGTCGCTCGCCATCGTCCAGCCGTGGTAGGCCTCGCGCAGGGCGACGACCGTCTTGCGTCCCGTCGCCGCCTGGGCGAGCCGCAACGCGAGGTCCACGGCCTCGGATCCGCTGTTGACGAGAAGCACGGTGTCGAGTGCGGAGTCCTCGGGCAGCAGGGCGAGCAGCCGCTCGCTGTACTCGGCGAGTTCCCGGTAGAGGAAGCGCGAGTTGGTGTTGAGGATCCGGATCTGGCGGTTCACGGCATCCGCGACCCCCGGGTGGCCGTGGCCGAGCCCGGTCACGTTGTTCACGACGTCGACGTAGGATCGCCCGGTCGTGTCGATCAGGTGGTGCCGCCAGCCGCGCTCGATCTGCATCGGCTGCTCGTAGTAGCGCTCCTGCGCGCTCGCGAAGATCCGCTCGCGGCGGCGCCGCTCGTCGGCGGCCTCGTCGCGCTGAGCGAGCGGGGGCAGGCCGAGCAGTCCGGCGGGATCGTGGGTGAGACGAGCCCAGGCCGGCACGCGCTCCGGGGAGACGAATTCGACCCCGTCCGATTCGGGCCCCGTGTCGGATCGGCGCAGGCCGACCATCAGCTCTCGCGCCTCGCCCGCCGCCGAGGCGGGGAGCACGCCGACGCCGCTGAACTGATCCTGGATGAAATTGCCGATCAGGTACTGATC
>NZ_JBHSRW010000054.1:0-12582 GCF_042659205.1 Leucobacter soli | reverse complement strand
GGCGAGGAGTGCGTCGAGCTCGTCGCGGCCGGCCGGCGCATCGATCAGCCGCTCGTCGACGAAGCCGGCCAGGCGGCGCAGCGCCGCGCCGACCGGAGGGGCCTCGCTTCCGGTCGGTGCCGCAGGAGAGACGTCGATGCCGATCACCTCATCGTGTGTCGTCGATCCTTCCCCGCCTACCGGGGCCGGACGCCCGAGCCCTCGCGCGCCGCAGCGGTGCGAGGGCTCGAGCGGGTGAAGACGAGTGTACTCGTCGTCGACTCCGGATGCGGTCGGCGCTCAGTCGTAGATGCCGCGGTGGCTCTCGCGCTCCTGGGCGATCGACTCGTCGTCGAAGCGGAAGTACGAGCGCGGGGGAAGCATGCCCCAGACGCTGGACGAGTGGCGGTCGTCCGGGAACTCGCGGGGCACGTGCAGATCGTCGAGCTGCTCCATGTCTACGTAGAGCTCCATGAAGCAGTCGAACTCGGGCGTGCGCACGTAGCCGGCCATGTTGCCGCCGATGCCGTGGCGCACGGGGCCCCACGGGAACACGCGGCCGTGCTGGGCCAGGTGGTCGAAGGTCGCGGGGATCGCGCCCCAGTCGCCGAGGTCGAAGGCCACGTGGTGGAGGTGCGACTGGCCGGTGTTCACGAAGGCGTTGACGTGGTGGTCGGCGCCGACGCGCATGAACGCGCCCGCGTTCGTGCCGAGGCGGTCGGCGAGCTGCTGGCCGACGACGTTGACGTAGAAGTCGACCATCGTGTCG
Source organism: Leucobacter soli (assembly GCF_042659205.1). NCBI lineage: Bacteria > Bacillati > Actinomycetota > Actinomycetes > Micrococcales > Microbacteriaceae > Leucobacter > Leucobacter soli. The sequence continues at coordinate 11,834 of NZ_JBHSRW010000054.1, read as the reverse complement.
ACGTCCTTCACCAGGTAGTTGACGTGGCCGAGCTTGCGGTAGCGGCCCGGGCGCAGCGTGTCGGTGTGGCGCGAGGCGAGCGGGTAGACGTCCTGGCCGGTGCGCGGGCGGTAGGGCACGAAGGCGACGCCGTGACCCTCGGGGTCGGTGAAGTCGACCGCGTCGTCGGTGCGGGTGTAGTCGACGCCCATCTCCTTGAGGTGCTTCTCGGCGTCGTCGAGCGTGAAGTCGGGGTGCAGGTTGTAGGCCGTGTACTGAATGCCGCGGTCGTTCGACTTCTCGATGACCACCGAGTAGGGCTCGTAGTTGATCGCGAGCTTGACCTCGTCGGGGTTCTTCTCGGTCGCGTGCAGGCCGAACTCGGCCTCCCACGCGTGCTGCGAGGCGTCGAGATCGTGGACTCCGAACTTCACGTGGTCGATGTCGTAGAGCTTGATCATGGGCGTCTATCCTTCGGGTTTCTCACGGGGCGTGCACTGCCGCTCCCGGTCGTTCCTTCCGGCCGGTACCGGCCGACGGCGGCTGCCGTTGCGTTCACTACGTGTGTTTCTTTTAGCAAACACTTATAGTAGTGTAATTAACAATATCTCGCTTGACAAGCTCCCGGAGCGACCGGACGCATCACGATCGGATCGCACTCGGCCGACTCGCAGAATAAAGGACCACCGATATGACATCCGCCGCCTCAGACTCAGATCGCACCGCAGACCTCGAGCACCTCGAACGCCTGCTGGCCCGCGGGATCAAGGTGATCCGCGTCATCCACCCCGACCTCTTCGGCCGGCAGCGCGGCAAGCAGTACCCGGCCTCGGCGCTCGACTCCGTACTGGGCGGCGTAGCCTACTCCAAGATGAGCGTGGCCGAGGATCTGTTCGGCGTGCCGGTCGACGAGACCGAGTTCCCCCAGCTGGCCGGACACCCGGACCTCCACGCGCAGGTCGATCCCGCTTCGGCACTGGTCCCGCCGTGGGAGCCCGACTCGGTCTGGCTGATGTCCACCCTGCGCGAGCACGGCGCCCCGTCCCCGCTGTGCGCACGCGGCCAGCTGGAGCGAGCCATCGAGCAGATGCGCGAGACCCACGGGCTCACCGGCATCGCCGCGGGCGAGCCCGAGTTCTACCTCTTCGAACGCGACGATGCCGGCCGCGCGACCCGCACCCCCTACAGCCTCGACGGCGTCTCGTACACGATCGACCGCATCACCGATCCGAAGGGCGTGCTCGGCCGGATCCACCGCCAGCTCATCGACTTCGACATCAACGTCACCGTCCTGAACCGCGAGTTCTCCCCGGGCCAGTTCGAGGTGAACCTGCACCACGCGCCGACGCTCGAGTCCGCCGACGAGGCGTTCCTCCTGAAGACGGCGATCAAGGAGCTCGCGACGATCGAGGGCTACGCGGCCAACTTCATGGCGAAGCCCATCCAGGGCGAGGAGGGCAGCAGCCTGCACTTCCACCTCTCGCTCTGGAACGGTGACGCGAACGCCTTCGACTCGGGCGACGACACCCTCAACGACGCGCTGCGTCACGCGCTCGGCGGCCTCCAGGCGCACGCCGCGGCCCTGACCGCCTTCACCTCCCCCACGGTGAACTCCTACAAGCGCCTGCACGGCGAGGGCCTCTCCCCCGACACCGCGACCTGGGGCGAGGACAACCGCTACACCTACCTGCGGATCCCCGCCGAGCGCGGCGCGGCCACCCGCATCGAGCTCCGAGCCGGAGACGCCAGCGCCAACCCGCACCTGCTGCTCGCGGCGATGATGCACGCGGCGCGCGACGGCCTCACCCGGAAGCTCGAACCGAGCGACGCCGGCGCCCCGCTCCCCCGCACGCTCGAGGACTCGATCGCGGCGCTGCGCGCCGATGAGGTGCTCGCGGACGGCTTCGGGTCGGAGTTCGTCGACATCTACGCGGCGCTCAAGCTGCGCGAGGCGCGCAACTACGCGACCTCGATCACGGACTGGGAGTGGAACACCTACCACTCCCACGTGTGACGGCCCCGCAACCGGCGGCTGCACGAACGATGGGCCCCGACCGAGCATCGACTCGGCCGGGGCCCATCCCATTTCGCATCCGATCCTCCGGAGGCGCTGCGACCCGCCCCGGACGGTATGCCTCAGACGGGGTAGTCCTCGGGCACCGTTCCGCCCGTGAGCTCGGTGATCGTCGCAGCGGCCGCCTTGCCGCGCGCCACGAGCGACCGGAAGGCCTCCGCATCCGGATGCAGATCGAATCCTGAGATGACGAGCTCGAACTGCGCCAGCCCCTCCGCGTCGAAGACCGGGAACTGCAACGACATCACCGGGAGGGCGGACTCGCCGGCGGCGCTGAGCCCCGCGGGCGTCCACGCGTCCAGGATCGCCTCCACATTCTTCTTGACGGCGCTCCAGGCGCCGGTCAGCTCCCCCCATGAGGCCGCGGGATCGTTCGCGATCGCGTCGAAGTCGTCCGAGCTCTCGCCGGCCGTCACCCCGTAGCCGTGCTCGCGCACCGTATCGAGCAGTCGGACGAGCAGAGGCCGATCGACCTTGCCGAGGAGGTGCCGGGAGTTCTCCTCCCAAAGCTTCAGGCGATCCTTCGCGCTCCAGGCGGCCAGCACGGGGGTGAGCGGTGCCGCGAAGGGGAAGTTCATGCCGACGATCCCGTAGCGCGGGCGCGACGGGAGGAGGTTCGCCGCCGTGATCACCAGCACCGAGTCGTCGGCCATCGTCGAGAGCAGGCACTCGGTCCCGGTCTCGTCGGCGATCTGCTGCACCACATCGCGCACGCTCTCCGCGGCGCGCAACTGGCCGCTGAAGCCCGGCACGTCGAAGTTGAGGGACGGAACGGTGAACGAGCCGTAACCACCTTTCAGGAACAGGAGGGGCAGGCCGGCGCTGCCGTCGCCCACGCCGAGGCCGGTCACCTCCGCCATGACGAAGAGGTGGTCGCCCGCCGGCGTGGTGCCGGTGATCCGGCCTTCGAACCAGGCGATCGCGTCGGTGAGCCGGGGGTTCCCGAGTTCCGACCGCTCCCAGCGGGTCGACTCGAAACGATCTTCGGCCCGTGAGGCGAAGCGTCGGCACAGCTCCTCGTGCTCGTACCCGAGGACGTTCGCGCAGAACGTGCCGTTCTCGCTGATCTCGGCGAAGGTGCGTGAACCCGCGACCGGCAGGAAGCCGACCAGGGGCGGATCCTCGGAGACCGCGGTGAACGTCCCCACGACCATGCCGACGGGGTTCCCCTCGGCATCGGTGGACGTGATCGCCGTGACGCCCGTAGGGTACTCCCCGAGCACGGCGCGCCACCAGGCCGACTTCTCCCGCGGCCGCTGGGGCTGCGCCGCATCCTGCACCGTCGCGGGGTCCTGCGCCGTCACGCTCGGCACCGCCTCGGCTTGCACTGCCTCGCCCTGTACTGCCGCACTCTGCACCGACTCGCCTCGGGCGGCCTCGCGCTGCACTGCGCGAGACGGTCCGGCTGCTGTTCGCTGTGATCCGCTCATATCAGCCAATTCTGCCGAGGGAACGGCGGCGCGTCGTTGTGCGCCCGGCTGAAATCGCCTCGGCGTTTCGTGCAGGATCGCAGATCGCACCGAGGCCGCCGCCCCGCACCCGCCTCGAACGCGGGGCCCTTGGAATCTCCCGCCGTCGAAGCAGGAGCGGATATCCGCATTCGGCGGCGTCGAGCCCATCCGGATCCCTGGACTGACGAGAAAGCGCCCCACCGGCGAACCGGCGGGGCGCTGAAGCGATCGAGATACGGCGGACTACTCCGCCTTCTCCTCGGCGTTCTCCGCAGCCTTCTCTTCCTCGGCCGGAGCCTCGGCCGGAGCCTCGGCAGCGGGGGCCTCGGTGGTCTCCTCGGCCGGGGTCTCCTCGACGGTCTCCTCAGCCGGAGCCTCCTCGGCGACGGCCTCGGTCTTCTTGGCCTTCTTCGGCTTCGGGTTGACCGGCTCGAGCACCAGCTCGATCACGGCCATCGGAGCGTTGTCGCCCTTGCGGAAGCCGGTCTTGACGATGCGGGTGTAGCCACCCTCGCGGTGCTCGACGAGCGGAGCGATCTCGGTGAAGAGCTCGTGCACGACCGACTTGTCGAGGATCTGACGCATCACGCGACGGCGGGCGTGCAGGTCACCGCGCTTAGCGAAGGTGACGAGGCGCTCGGCGACGGGCTGCAGGCGCTTAGCCTTGGTCTCGGTGGTCTGGATCCGCTTGTGCTCGAACAGCTGCGAGGCGAGCTGGTTGAGCATCAGGCGCTCGTGGGCGGGGCCGCCTCCGAGGCGGGGGCCCTTGTTGGGCTTGGGCATTGGTTACTCCGTTGGATGCTGTGTGGTCTGAAGACAGTGGCCGTCCGAAGGCGGCCGAGGAACTAGTTGGCGTCGTCCTCGTAGCTGTAGAACTGCGCCCCGTCGAAGCCGGGGACGGCGTCCTTCAGCGAGAGGCCCATCTCGGTGAGCTTGTCGCGCACCTCGAAGACCGACTTCTGGCCGAAGTTGCGGATGTTCATCAGCTGGGCCTCGCTGAGCGCGACGAGCTCGCTGACCGTGTTGATGCCCTCGCGCTTCAGGCAGTTGTAGCTGCGGACCGAGAGATCGAGATCCTCGATCGGGATCGACAGCTCGCCGTCGCTCACGACCTCGGCGGGGGCCGGGCCGATCTCGACACCCTCGGCGGCCGTGTTGAGCTCGCGGGCCAGGCCGAAGAGCTCGACCAGCGTCGAACCGGCGGAGGCGATGGCGTCGCGCGGGCTGATCGCCGGCTTGGTCTCGACGTCGACCACGAGGCGGTCGAAGTCGGTGCGCTCGCCTGCACGAGTGGCCTCGACGCGGTAGGTGACCTTCAGCACGGGCGAGTAGATCGAGTCGACCGGGATGCGGCCGACCTCGGCATCGTCGTTGCGGTTCTGCGCCGCCGAGACATAGCCGCGGCCGCGCTCGATGGTCAGCTCCAGCTCGAACTGGGCCTGGTCGCTGAGCGTGGCGATCGCGAGCTCGGGGTTGTGCACCTCGACACCCGCCGGGGCGGAGATGTCCGCCGCGGTGACCTCGCCGGCGCCGGTCTTGCGCAGGTAGGCGGTGATCGGCTCGTCGTGCTCGCTCGAGACCACGAGATCCTTGATGTTCAGGATGATCTCGGTCACGTCCTCGGTCACGCCGGGGATCGTGGTGAACTCGTGGGCGACGCCCTCGATGCGTACGCTCGTCACGGCTGCACCGGGGATCGATGAGAGCAGGGTACGGCGCAGCGAGTTGCCGAGCGTGTAGCCGAAGCCGGGCTCGAGCGGCTCGATGGCGAAGCGCGAACGGTACTCGGAGATGGATTCTTCAGTCAGAGTGGGTCGCTGTGCGATGAGCACTGTGTTGGTTCCTTTCGCTGGAGTCCGCTATATGACTCATGCGGTGTTGAAGAGGGGTGGAACGAAAACGGTCCGATGATCCTGTCGAGCCGACCGATCGGCTTCGGCCCCGTCGCCGGAAGCGACAGTCGAAGCCGACCCATAGTCGGCTTGACAGAAAATTCAGACGCGGCGACGCTTGGGCGGACGGCAGCCGTTGTGCGTCTGCGGGGTCACGTCGGTGATCGACCCGACCTCGAGACCGGCGGCCTGCAGCGAGCGGATCGCGGTCTCGCGACCGGAACCCGGGCCCTTGACGAAGATGTCGACCTTCTTCATGCCGTGCTCCTGCGCCTTGCGGGCGGCGGACTCCGCCGCGAGCTGCGCGGCGAACGGGGTCGACTTGCGCGAGCCCTTGAAGCCGACGCCGCCCGAGGAGGCCCAGCTGATCACGGCACCGGTGGTGTCGGTGATCGAGACGATCGTGTTGTTGAAGGTCGACTTGATGTGGGCCTGACCCACGGCGACGTTCTTCTTGTCCTTGCGGCGCGGCTTGCGCGCGGCGCTCTTTGGTGCAGCCATTGATATTCTCCTGAAACCTGGTTCTGGTCGCGCTGACCGGGATTACTTCTTCTTGCCGGCGACGGTGCGCTTCGGCCCCTTGCGGGTACGAGCGTTCGTCTTGGTGCGCTGACCGTGCACCGGAAGGCCCCGGCGGTGACGCAGGCCCTGGTAGCTGCCGATCTCGACCTTACGGCGGATGTCTGCGGCGACCTCGCGTCGCAGATCGCCTTCGACCTTGAAGTTGGCCTCGATGTAGTCGCGGAGGGCGACGAGCTGATCGTCGCTCAGATCCTTCACGCGGATGTTGCCGTCGATGCCGGTGTCGGCAAGGGCCTTGAGGGCGCTGGTGCGACCGACGCCGTAGATGTAGGTGAGTGCGATCTCCACGCGCTTGTCGCGTGGGATGTCGACTCCTGCGAGACGTGCCATGCTGGCTCTCCTTGCGGATCATGGAGGTGTGATGCGCATCGGGGGTTCGGGCCTCCGCCCCGAGGTGTCCCCCGCGTCCTCACGGCCGCGGGTTCTTCGATGCGCTGGTTTCTTCTTTATTGAGTTGTGAGGATCATGCGGGCTGATCCTCTGCGCGAGCTTGCCTCTCCCGGCACTGCGACCGCCGAGATCGCTTGCGATCTCGAGCGACGAGCGCTGCCGGGCGTCGCAAGCAGCGTCGAGGCGTCAGCCCTGGCGCTGCTTGTGACGCGGGTTGCTCTTGCAGATCACCATGACGCGGCCGTGGCGACGGATCACCTTGCAGTGATCGCAGATCGGCTTGACGCTGGGCTTGACCTTCATGATGGTTCCTTCGTGGTTCGCTGTCTTCGTACTCGCGGAGTGCCGCGAGCCGTTACTTCTCAGCAGACTCGATCTTCCGCGGCCGGTGGCGGCCGCGGAGACTTACTTGTAGCGGTAGACGATGCGGCCGCGGGTCAGATCGTAGGGCGTCAGCTCCACGATCACGCGATCCTCGGGGAGGATCCGGATGTAGTGCTGGCGCATCTTGCCCGAGATGTGGGCGAGCACCTTGTGTCCATTGGTCAGCTCAACGCGGAACATCGCGTTGGGCAGAGCCTCGACTACCTGGCCCTCGATCTCGATGACGCCGTCTTTTTTAGCCATAACCCCGTATCGCTTAGAGTGTGTCTGCTGGTCATGCGAATGCCGAGCGCCCGCTGCCACGCGCGAACGCGAAAACGGGCGCAAAGCACCAAAGAGCTACTGTACCCCGAATCCGCCGCATCCGCAATCCCGGGCCCGGCCCGATAGCCTGATGGCATGAGCGACCTCCGAGATCCCGGCGACGCCTGGGTGACCGCAGAAGACGGCAACCGGTACTGGGGGCGCTTCGGCGCGGCCGGCCTCCTAGCCCACGACCCGGCGCGCGGGATCCTCCTGCAGCACCGCGTCGACTGGAGCGACCACGGCGGCACCTGGGGGATCCCCGGCGGGGCCCGGCACGAGGGCGAGGACGCGGTGAGCGGCGCGATCCGCGAGTCCGGGGAGGAGGCCGGCGTGCCGCCTCAGGCGGTCGCGCCCCGCTTCGGCTACACGATCGACCGCGGCGGATGGACCTACACGACGGTCATCGCCGAGGTCACGAGCCCCTTCGAGCCCGAGATCACCGATCCGGAGAGCCATGCGCTCGCCTGGGTCCCCCTCGCCGAGGTCGCGGACTACCCGCTGCATCCCGGATTCGCCGCGAGCTGGCCGCTGCTGCGGCCACTGCTCGCCGGGGATCCGGACGCCACCGAGGCGGCCACCGCCGACGCACTCATCGCCAGCGGCAGCCTCGTCCGGCTCTGAGCCGCGCGCCCCGCTACTCCGGAGTACGTCGGAGCAGCTGCACGACTCCGAACACGATCAGTCCCTGGCCCAGCACGTACGTCGGCATGACCAGCTGCCCCACCCACTCCGGCACGCCCATGAACTCGCGGAAGGCGATCAGCGTGTCCGAGATCAGGAAGGACGCACCGCCGACCGCCACCAGCGGCCCGAAACGCGTCGAAAGCGCCGCCGTCCCGCCGAGCACGAGGCCGTAGACGGCGAGCGGCACCAGCAGTCCGCCGGCGTGGGGGCCCACGATCGCGAGCGTCACGACCCACCAGCCGATGTAGACCAGCGCCCACCGGGGCACCCGGCGCACCGCGACGATACCCGGAGACCGCCAGAAGAGTGCGATGTAGGCGAGGTGCGCGATGCCGAAGAAGAGGATCATCATCGGTAGCGTCGGGAGCCCGGGGAAGAGCAGACCGGCGCCATCGCCGATCCACGACGCGATCAGCCCGGCGAGCAGCAGGATCATCGCCGGTCGGGGCCACGGCCGGATCGATGCGGTCGCCCACACCGCGGCGAGCGCGAGCGCCGCCATCAGCAGTTGCTTGGTCTGGTAGCCGCCGAGCGGGTGATGCATCAGCAGCAGTACGACGTGCAGCACCGACACCGCGATGTACGGGATGAAAGGGGTCAGCGCCTTCGCGCGCATGGCGTCACTCCTCGGATCGTGCCGCTCCTCGGCTCGGCATCGAGCACGCGCACGGGATCAGCGTTCGACCAAGATACCGTCTTCGTCGCTCCACAGCATCGCGCCGGGCCGGAAGTCGACACCGCCGAAGCTCACCGGCACATCGCTCTCCCCCGCTCCGGTCTTGCCCGATTTCGCCGGGTTCGAGCCGAGGGCCTTCACGCCGATCGGCAGCTCCGCGATCGCAGCACGATCCCGTATCACGCCGTGGACGACGATCCCCGCCCAGCCGTTCTCCACACCGAGCCCGGCGATCAGGTCGCCGACGAGCGCGCTCTCGAGCGCTCCCCCGCCGTCGACGACCAGCACGGCCCCCTCTCCCGGGGTGCCGAGGATCGACTTCAGCAGGGCGTTGTCCCGGTGGCATCGCACCGTTCGCACCGGCCCGCCGAACCGTGCCCGCCCGCCCAGGTTCTGGAACTGCATGGATACCGACTGCAGCTCGTCGCCGCGATCGTCGTAGAGATCCGCGGTGCTGATCGATGCGCTCATGGACTCACTCTACGACTTCGCCGCGGCAGCGTCCTCGAGGCGCAGGCCCCCACGCCCTCAGTCCGGACTGAGATCGCAGTTCCGGCTGACGATTCCGCCCGAATCCATCAGCCCGAACTGCAGCATCAGCCAGAAGTGCGGGACGCACCACACCTCGGAGAAGCGTCAGCGACGCTGACGCTTCTCACGATCAATATCGGAGCGGCTACGCCGCGCTCACCGCGATCGAGACGATCGCGGCGCATCCTCTCGGAGGCCAGAAATGGCCTCCTCGGAGAAGCGTCAGCGACGCTGACGCTTCTCACGATCAATATCGGAGCGGCTACGCCGCGCTCACCGCTATCGAGACGATCGCGGCGCATCCTAGAGACAGCCAGAAATGGCTGTCTCTGAGAAGCGTCAGCGTCGCTGACGCTTCTCACGGATGCGCATGTTCAGCACGATGGGGGAACCCTCGAAGCCGTAGCGCTCGCGCAGGCGGCGCTGGATGAAGCGACGATAGCCGGGGTCGAGGAACCCGGTGGTGAAGAGCACGAACGTCGGCGGCCTGTTCTGCACCTGCGTGCCGAACAGGATCCGCGGCTGCTTCCCGCCGCGCAGCGGATGCGGGTACTCCTGCACCAGCTCCGCGACGAACGCGTTGAACTTCGCCGTCGGGATCCGCGTGTCCCACGAGTCGAGCGCGGTCTCGAGCGCCGGCACCAGCTTCTCGAGGTGCCGTCCGGTCCGCGCCGACATGTTCACCCGAGGCGCCCAGGCGACGTGGGCGAGATCCTGCTCGATCTCGCGCTCCAGATACCGCCGACGATCGTCGTCGAGGAGGTCCCATTTGTTGAAGGCGAGCACGAGCGCGCGGCCCGATTCGAGCACGAGGTCGACGATGCGCAGATCCTGATCGCTGATCTCCTGCGTCACGTCGAAGAGCACGACCGCGACCTCCGCCTTCTCGAGCGCGGCCGCGGTGCGGAGCGACGCGTAGAAGTCGGCGCCCTTCTGCAGGTGCACGCGGCGGCGGATGCCGGCGGTATCGACGAAGGTCCAGACGCGACCGGCGATCTCCACCTGCTCGTCCACCGGGTCGCGGGTCGTCCCCGCGAGGTCGTTCACCACGACGCGCTCCTCGCCGGCGGCCTTGTTCAGCAGGCTCGACTTGCCGACGTTCGGGCGGCCCAGGATCGCCACGCGGCGCGGCCCGCCCAGCTGCGGCTTCGCAACGGCGGACTCCTTCGGCAGCTTCCGGAGCACCGCGTCCAGCAGGTCGGCCACACCCCGACCGTGCAGCGCGGAGACCGGGTAGGGCTCGCCGAGCCCGAGGGACCAGAGCGCCGCCGCCTCCGGCTCCTGTACCGCATCGTCGACCTTGTTCGCGACGAGGAACACGGGCTTGTTCGTGCGGCGCAGCAGCTGCACGACCCGTTCATCCGTCGCCGTCGGGCCGACCCGGGAGTCGACCACGAACAGAACCGCATCGCAGAGCTCGATCGCGACCTCGGCCTGCGCGGCGACGGACGCGTCGATGCCCCTGGCGTCGGGCTCCCACCCGCCGGTGTCGACGAGGGTGAAACGCCTACCGGTCCACTCGGCCGGGTAGCTCACGCGATCCCTGGTCACACCCGGCACGTCCTCGACCACGGCCTCGCGGCGGCCGAGTATGCGGTTCACGAGCGCCGACTTGCCCACGTTCGGCCGCCCGACGATCGCGACCACGGGCAGCGCCTCGGCCTCGGGCTCGGCGAAGCCGAGGAACTCGCCGTCCGCCCCCAGCAGCTGCAGGTCGTCGTCCTCGAGTTCGAAGCCATCGAGGTTCGAGCGCATGGCGCGCAGGCGCTCATCGTCCGTCACCGTCGGGTCGAACCCCTCGCCGGTGATGATCTCCTCGTCGCCGATCGCCGAAGCGTCGAACTCGGGCTCGTTGTCCTGCTCGCTCATCGCGCGCCTTCCTGTGCCTCACGCACCGCATCGACCACAGCCTGCACCGACTGCTCGAAATCGAGATCGCTGGTGTCGACCAGCACCACCCCCGGGGCGGGGGTGAAGAAGTCGACGACCTCGGCGTCCTTCTCGTCGCGCGCCCGGAGCTCGGCCAGCACCTGTTCGGCGCTCGAACCGGGCAGATCGCCCGCCCGCCGCTGCGCCCGGACCTCGGGCGAGGCCGTGAGCAGCAGGCGCACCGGCGCATCCGGCGCCACGACCGTCGTGATATCCCGGCCCTCGATCACCACGCCGGGCAGGCCCGACTCCGCGACCATCGCGCGGAACATCGCGTTGAGACGATCCCGAACGACCGGATGCTTCGACACGCGACTGACCAGGGCGCTGATCTCGTTCGCACGGATCGCCGCGGTGACGTCGGTCGCGCCGCCGATCCCCACGGTCTCCGGCAGTTCGACCGTCACACGCTGCTCGCCGCGCAGGGTGATGCCGTAGTGCCAGCCGTCGAGGAGCGTCAGCGCCGCGGCCTCGCTGTCGATGTCGTCGCCGCGCTCGCGCAGCGCCCAGGCCAGGGCGCGGTACGCGGCTCCGGTGTCGAGGATCCCGAAGCCGAGCCGATCCGCGGCCGCGCGGGAGACGCTCGACTTGCCGCTGCCCGCCGGCCCGTCGATGGCGACCAGCACGGTGCCGTCGACGGCATCGCCGGTGCTCGGCGCCTCGTTCGTCACAGCGTTCTCCATCCGCGCTCGGTCAGGTCGGCGACCGCCCGCTCGGCGACCTCGGGAAGGACCGCGATCTCGGCGAAACCGATCTGGGCGCCCGGCGAGTGCTCGAGGCGCAAGTCTTCCATGTTAATGCCCAGATCTCCGAGCTCGGTCAACAGCGCGGCCAGCTGGCCCGGCCGGTCGTCGATCAGCACGGTGATGGTCGTGAACCGCTCGCTGCTGCCGTGCTTGCCCGGGATGCGGGACACGCCGCGGACGCCGGCCGCGAGCAGGTCGGCCAGGCGGCGG
>NZ_JBHSRW010000053.1:0-13229 GCF_042659205.1 Leucobacter soli | reverse complement strand
CGGGGGCGGCTTCGTTCCGGCCGCCCCCATCCGGCGGGAAGGTCATGCGAGCAGCACGCCGAGGAGGACGAGCACGGCCGTGATCACCACGATCACCGCGAGCACGGCCGAGAACGCTGCGGGCGGCAGCGCGCGGTCGAGTCGCAGCGCATGCTCCGTGCGCAGCCATCCGAACCACGCCTGCAGTGCGGCGAGCGCGCCTGCGACGATCAACAGGATGGACGCGGCGAGTCGCAGGCCGGGCTGCATGCCGAGCCCGAGGACTTCGAGGGCCACCCCGCCCGCGAGCAGCGCGAGCGAGGTGCGGATCCAGGCGAGGAACGTCCGCTCGTTGGCGAGCGAGAACCGCGCATCCGGCTCTTCGCCTGCAGAGAACAGACGCGCCGGAAACCGTCGGTCCATGAGTGGTCGGGCTCCCTCGGCTCGGTCTGCGGCATCGGTCGGCGGCCGATCCGGGCCGCGTGATCTGGGCCCAGTCTACAACTCAGCCTCGAGGCTCGGTACGGTGGGCGCATGAGGAACACGACGGAACACGCTCCGACATGCTGCGCTCCGGCCCGCTCAGACGGTGCGGAGGATCCGAGCGACGCTTCGGCGCCCGTCGCCGTACGCGCGGGCTTCGAGTCCGCGAGCGCAGCGAGCACCGGCAGCGCAGCGAGCGCCGACAGCGCGGCGAGCGAGCAGCTCGTACGGCACCCGGTCGAGCAGTGCGCGATCCCCGCCGGCGGCTTCGCGATGGGCGATTCGTCGGGCGACGGGCTGCCCGCCGACGGCGAGATCCCGGTGCACGACGTCGAACTCCGGGGCTTTGAGATCGACGCGACACCGGTCACCAATGCCCAGTTCGCACGATTCGTCGACTCCACCGGCTTCGTCACCGATGCGGAGCGGTTCGCGTCGTCGGCGGTGTTCCATCTGCTCGTCGCGGCCCCGGCCTCGGACATCACGGGGCCCGTCGCCGGCACGCCGTGGTGGATCGGTGTTCGCGGGGCGGACTGGAGGCACCCGGGTGGGAGGGCGACATCGCTCGCGGGCATCGACGACCATCCGGTCGTGCATGTCAGCTGGAACGATGCCGCCGCCTACTGCGACTGGGCCGGGCGCCGCCTGCCGACCGAGGCCGAGTGGGAGCGGGCCGCCCGCGGCGGGCTCGATCGCGCGGCCTACCCGTGGGGGGACGACCCGATCGACGGCAGCGACGGCGTCTGGCGCGCGAACGTCTGGCAGGGCGCGTTCCCGGTGCGGAACACCGCCGAGGACGGATGGATCGGCACGGCGCCCGTCCGCTCCTTCTCCCCCAACGGCTTCGGCCTGTGGCAGGCGGTGGGGAACGTCTGGGAATGGTGCGCCGACCGATTCGACGCCGCGTACTACGCGCGCTCGCCGCTCGCCGACCCGGCGGGGCCCGATGCGGGGGACGAGCGGGTGCTCCGTGGCGGCAGCTACCTCTGCCATCCCTCGTACTGCAACCGGTACCGCAACTCGGCCAGGTCCCGCAACACCCCCGATTCGAGCATGGGCAACGCCGGTTTCCGGACGGTCGGCCTCCGGGCCTGAGGCTCCTGACGCGACTGTTCCCGGTGAGACAACCCCGAAGCCCCGAGCGACAAGGACCCGCCGGCGACCGCGACGTATCCTGATCACGACCCCGAAACTCGAAGTGGAGGACCCATGGATACCTACGACAGCCTGCTGGCGGCGATCACGCCCACGAGCGGTGAGACTCGCGAGGTGCGCGACCCGGCGACGGATGAGCTGATCGGCACGGCACCCGTGCAGGACGTGGCGGATCTCGAGTCCGCGATCGACCGCGCCGAAGCCGCGCAGAAGTCCTGGGCGGCCCTCGGCGACGCCGAGCGCTCGGCCTACCTCCACAAGGCCGCGGACGCGATCAAAGCGGCTGCCGAACCCCTGGCCGAGCTGCTCTCGCGCGAGCAGGGCAAGCCGCTGAACGGCCCCAACGCACGTTTCGAGGTCGGCGGCTGCGAGGTGTGGACCCGTACGGCGGCCGATACGCCGCTCCCTGTCGAGGTCGTCATCGACGACGAGTCCGGCTACGCCGAGATGCACTACCGGCCGATCGGTGTAGTCGGCGCGATCTCGCCGTGGAACTGGCCGATGATGATCTCGATCTGGCAGATCGCTCCGTCGCTGCGCATGGGCAACACCGTCGTGATCAAGCCCGCCGAGACGACCACGCTCTCGGTGCTCGCACTCGTGACCGTCATGAACCAGGTGCTGCCCGAGGGCGTGCTCAACATCGTGACCGGCCCCGGCCGCACGGTCGGCGATGCGCTGACGCGCAGCCCGAAGATCGGCAAGATCATGTTCACCGGCTCGACGCCGGTGGGCAAGCGCATCATCGAGGCATCGGCCGGGAACGTCACCCGGCTCACGCTGGAGCTCGGCGGGAACGATGCCGGCATCGTGCTGCCCGACGCGGATCCCGCGGCCATCGCGGAGGATCTCTTCTGGGGCGGATTCATCAACACCGGTCAGACCTGCGCCGCGCTGAAGCGCCTGTACGTGCACGACTCGATCTACGACGACGTCGTGAAGCATCTCGTCGAGTTCGCGAAGAACGTGCCGATGGGCGTGGGCCTCGACGAGAACAATGTCCTCGGCCCGCTTCAGAACCGTGCGCAGTTCGACGTGGTCGATGGGCTGGTCAAGGCGGCGAAGGAGAGCGGCGCGACGGTCGCGCTGGGCGGCGACCCGGACTACGACGCTCCGGGCAATTTCTACCCGACGACGATCGTCACCGACATCGACCCGCACAACCCGCTCGTGGTCGAGGAGCAGTTCGGCCCCGCCCTCCCGATCATCCGCTACTCCGACCTCGACGAGGCGGTGGCGCTGGCGAACGAGCTCGAGGTCGGACTCGGATCCTCGGTGTGGTCCTCGGATCGTTCGAAGGCCCTCGCGGTCGCCTCGCGTCTGCAGGCGGGAACGACCTGGATCAACTCGCACGGCGGCCTCCACCCGATGGTGCCGTTCGGCGGCGCGAAGCAGTCCGGCTACGGCCGGGAGTTCGGCGTCATGGGACTCAAGGCCGTCGCCGAGCCCCACGTCATCAGCGGCTGACCGCTGATCGGGCGCCGCCCCGAGCATGCGCTTGAACGGGCCCGCACCGTACCCGAGACTGGGTGCGGGCCCGTCGCATTCGGGCCGGACGAGAAGGGGGCGCATAGTGGCGCGATCCGAAGCAGGCGAGATCTATGGCGCGCCCTCCGGGCGGAAGGCGCGCGATCTCGGGCTCGCCATGGGCGCTCTGCCGAACGGCCCGTTCAACGCCATCACCGACGTGGCGGGCGTGCGGGTCGGGCATACGACGCTGATCTCCGGCGAGGGCGAGCTCGTGCCGGGCGAGGGCCCAGTGCGCACGGGCGTGACGGTGATCGTTCCGCGCGACGAGCCGTGGCGCCACCCCCTGTACGCCGCGCCGCATCGCCTGAACGGCAACGGTGAGATGACCGGGCTCGAGTGGGTGCGCGAGTCGGGACTGCTGACGAGCTGCATCGGCCTCACGAATACCCACAGCGTCGGCGTCGTGCGGGATGCGCTCGTCGCGCACGAGGTCGCCTCGCGCCCTGCCGGTGAGGAGTACTGGTCGCTGCCCGTCGTCGGTGAGACCTGGGACGGCGTGCTCAACGATCTGAACGGCTTCCATGTACGCCCGGAGCACGTGCATCGGGCCATCGAGCAGGCGCGCGGCGGGCATGTGCCCGAGGGCAGCGTCGGGAGCGGCACCGGCATGGTCTGCCACGGTTTCAAGGGCGGGATCGGCACCGCCTCACGAGTGGTCCCCGCGAAGGACGGCGGTTACACCGTCGGCGTGCTCGTACAGGCGAACCACGGGCGCCGACGCCGGCTCACCATCGAGGGCCGACTCGTGGGCCCGGCTATCGAGTTGCCCGGCGATGCGGAACGCGCCGCCGGGGCTGATGGCGAGGCGCCGGATGCCCGGTTCGGCGGCGCCTTGCCGGAGGGCAGCGGATCCATCATCGTGATCGTGGCCACCGACGCGCCGCTGCTCCCGCACCAGTGCGCACGGCTCGCTCAGCGCGCCACCCTCGGCATCGCGCGCCTCGGCGGTGCGGGCGAGAACGGCAGCGGTGATCTGGCGTTCTGCTTCTCGACCGGCAGTGGCGAGATCCCCGTAGGATCGGGCGCCGGGATCGGTCCGCTCGCCTACCCCGTGACGGCGCTCGGCAACGATCGGATCGATCCGCTCTTCTACGCGGCGATCGAAGCCACCGAGGAGGCGATCGTCAACGCCATGCTCGCCTCCGACACCATGACCGGCATCAACGGCACGACCCGCTACGGTCTGCCGCACGATCAGCTCCGGAGGCTGCTCGGCGTCGACGGCCGAGCCGTCCCATGACGCCAGGACCACGCACGGCGCGCACCGGATAATATACGATCTGAGCAGTGCCGCATGTGCGGGCGGCGGCGAGAGAGGGGCGAACGTGCTCGAACAGACGCAGATAGAAGCCATCGCGGCGGAGCTGGTGCAGGCCGACCGCGATCGCGCGGTGCTTCCCCGGCTCACCAGCCGGTACCCGGGCATGACGGTCGAGGATTCGTACGCGATCCAGAAGGTGTGGTCGGATCGCCGCATCGCGAACGGGGCGCGCCTGGTCGGCCACAAGATCGGCCTCACCTCGAAGGTGATGCAGGTGGCGACGGGAATCACCGAACCCGACTACGGCGTGATCCACGACGACATGGTCGTCGAGTCCGGCACCGTGCTCGAGTTCGACCGCTTCTCGAACGTGCGCATCGAGGTCGAGCTGGCCTTCGTGCTCGCGAAGCCGCTCGTCGGCCCGAACACGACGATCTTCGACGTGCTCGACGCGACCGCCTACGTGGTGCCCGCGCTCGAGGTGCTGAACTCGCACCTCGAGATGGAGGGGCGCACGATCGTCGACACGATCAGCGACAACGCCGCCATGGGCGCCATGGTGCTGGGCGGGCGCCCGGTACCCGTGCACGAGGTGGACCTGCGCTGGGTGTCCGCTCTGCTCTACCGGAACGAGACGATCGAGGAGTCCGGTGTCGCGGGCGCCGTGCTCGGCCACCCCGCAATGGGCGTGGCCTGGCTCGCGAACAAGCTCGCGCAGCACGGTCAGGGCCTCGAAGCCGGCGAGACCATCCTCGCGGGCTCCTTCACCCGGCCCATGTGGGTCGAGCGCGGAGACACCGTGCACGCCGAGTACAACGGGCTGGGGTCGATCACATGCCGATTCATCTGAGCCTGCCTCCCACCTTCCGGGATCGCCTGGCCGCCGCGGACCGGCCGCTCATCGGCCTCTGGGCCTGCGCCGGCAGTCCCGTCACCGCCGAGATCGTCGCCGGTTCCGGCTGCGACTGGGTGCTGCTCGACGCCGAGCACTCCCCCAACGGCCTCGAGTCGGTCCTCGCGCAGCTGTACGCGATGTCGGCCTACCCGGCCGCTCCCCTGGTCCGGCCGCCCTGCGGCGATGCCGTGACGATCAAGCAGTTCCTCGACCTCGGTGCGCAGAATCTCCTGGTCCCGATGGTCGACTCCGCCGAGCAGGCGGAGGAGATCGTGCGCGCGATCCGATACCCGCTCGGCGGTGTGCGCGGCGTCGGATCGGCGCTCGCCCGCTCGGCGCGCTGGAATCGCGTCGAGGGCTACCTCTCGCGGGCCTCCGAGACGATCAGCCTGACGGTGCAGATCGAGTCGGCCGCCGCGGTCGCCGACGTGGAGCGGATCGTCGCCGTCGACGGAGTGGACGCGATCTTCGTCGGCCCGAGCGATCTCGCCGCCTCGATGGGGGTGATCGGGCAGCAGAGCCACCCCGAGGTGGTCGAGGCCGTGCTGCGATCCATCGCGGCGGCGCGTGCCGCAGGCAAGCCGGCGGGCGTCAACGCCTTCGTTCCGGCCGACGCCGAGCGCTACATCGAGGCGGGTGCCGCCTTCGTCGCGGTGGGCGCCGACGTCGCGATCCTCGCCCGGCAGACCGAGGCGCTCGTCGACCGCTTCGCCCCGAGCGCGGGCGGCGCATCCGCCCCGCGCGCGAGCTACTGACCTTTCAACGGCCCGTCTCATAACGGCCTTCCCAAACCCGTTTCGATCGTATATGATTTGAAATATCAGACAGCGGAGTATTTGAATGCGAGGCTCACCAATGACCCACGGGATCGACACGCCGGGCAAGATCATCGCCGTGCATCTGAACTACCCCTCGCGCATCGCGCAGCGCGGCCGCAGCCCGGAGTTCCCCTCCTACTTCCTGAAGCCCGCATCGTCGCTCGCCCCCACCGGCGGCACCGTCGAGCGCCCTGCAGGCACCGAGCTCCTCGCCTTCGAGGGCGAGATCGCGCTCATCATCGGCGAGCCCGCCCGCTGGGTCTCCCCCGAGGAGGGCTGGAGCCACGTCGCCCGGGTGACCGCAGCCAACGACCTCGGCCTCTACGACCTGCGCGCCGCCGACAAGGGCTCGAACGTCCGCAACAAGGGCGGCGACGGCTTCACCCCGCTCGGCCCGGTCGCGATCCCGACCGCAGGCATCGGCCAGGACGCCTGGCGCGTCCGCACCTGGGTGAACGGCGAGCTCGTGCAGAACGACACGAGCGACACGCTCGAGTTCCCCTTCGGGCAGCTGGTCGCCGACCTCTCGCAGCACATGACGCTGCAGACCGGCGACGTGATCCTCACCGGCACCCCGGCCGGATCCTCGGTAGTGGTCCCCGGCGACGTCGTCGAGGTGGAGGTCGACGCCCCGAACGCTCCGGGTGCGCCCAGCACGGGCCGGCTCGTCACCACCGTCGTCGCGGGCACGCACGAGTTCGGCGGCTTCGGCAGCGCGCCGAAGGTCGACGACCTGCAGCGGATCGAGGCCTGGGGCAGCGAGGAGGAGCACGCGACGGCCGTGGCCGCAGGGAGGGCGACGCCGCTCGAGGTCGCCGCCGACTCGCCGCAGAACCCGCTGACCGACGAGATCCGCGCCCAGCTCGACGGAGTCGCCGTGGCCACCGTCTCGGCCGCGCTGCGCAAGCGCGGCTACACCGACATCTTCATCGACGGCGTCCACCCGAACCACGAGGGCGACCGGATTCTCGGCACCGCCAAGACCCTCCGCTTCATCCCCTTCCGCCCCGATCTCTTCAAGGCCCACGGAGGCGGCTTCAACGCGCAGAAGCGCGCCTTCGACACCGTCGAGGCGGGCGAGGTGCTCGTGGTCGAGGCCCGCGGCATCCCGAGCACCGGCACCGTCGGCGACGTACTCGCCCTGCGCGCGCAGGTGCGCGGTGCCGCGGGAATCGTGACCGACGGCGGGGTGCGCGACTTCGCCGCCGTGCAGGAGTTCGACATCCCCGTCTTCTCGCAGGGCGCCCACCCCAGCGTGCTGGGCCGCCGCCACGTGCCGTGGGAGACGGACGTCACCGTCGCCTGCGGCGGCGCGGCCGTGCAACCCGGGGACATCATCATGGGCGACCGGGACGGGGTCATCGTGATCCCTCCCTTCCTGCTCGCCGAGGTCGCCGCCGAGGCCGCCGCGCAGGAGGAGGCCGACGCCTGGGTCGCCGAGCAGGTGGCCAAGGGTGCGCCGGTCGACGGCCTGTTCCCGATGAACGCCGAATGGCGAGCCCGCTACGAGGCTGCACGCGCTGCCGGCGCCGCGGCCGAGGCGGCGAACGGCGCGGGATCCTGATCATGGCCGCGCTTCCGAAGAGCGAGCGGGCCTACCGCGAGATCCGTGCGCGGATCGAGAGCGGACGCTACGTGCCCGGCTACCGCCTGGTGCTCGCCCCGATCGCGGCGGAGCTCGACATGTCGGTGGTGCCCGTCCGCGAGGCGATCCGGCGCCTGGAGGCCGAGGGCTTCGTGACCTTCGAGACCAATGTCGGTGCGCAGGTCTCACTCATCAAGGAGACCGAATACCTGCACACGATGCAGACCCTGGCCCTCGTCGAAGGATCGGCCACGGCGCTCGCCGCTCCCGCCGTCTCGGCGGACCAGCTCGCCCGGGCGCGCGCCGTCAACGAGCGGATGCGGCAGAGCCTCGCCCACTTCGACCCGCAGCGCTTCACCGAGCTCAACCTCGAGTTCCACTCGGTGCTGTTCGAGACCTGCCCGAACCCGCACATCCTCGATCTCGTCCACCGGGGCTGGAACCGGATGAAGATCCTGCGCAACTCGTCGTTCAGCTTCGTCCCCGGCCGCGCGCACGAATCCGTCGAGGAGCACGAGCGCCTGCTCGCGCTCCTCGAATCCGGCGCGCCCGTACTCGAGATCGAGCTCGCCGCCCGCGAGCATCGACTCGCCACGCTCGACGCCGTGCTCACGCACCAGGAGGAGCTGCGCCACCCCGCCGACACCGAGAAGCCCGCGGCCTGACCTGCCGCTCAATCACCGCCCGGATCCTCCCGATCCGCCGCGACCCCACGTCACACCCACCGCAGAAGAAGGACACAGGATGACTCACCAGAAGCCTGCCGGACTCCCCGACAAGATCCGCCACTACATCGACGGGAAGTTCGTCGATTCCGTCGACGGCGACGAGTTCGACGTGCTCGATCCCGTCACCAACGAGAACTACATCAAGGCCTCGTCCGGAAAGCAGGGCGACATCGACCTCGCCGTCGCCGCGGCCAAGCGCGCCTTCGAAGAGGGCCCCTGGCCGAGGATGGTCCCCCGCGAGCGCTCGCGGATCCTGCACAAGGTCGCCGACATCGTCGAATCGCGAGACGAGCAGCTGGCGCTCTTCGAGAGCTGGGACTCGGGCCTGCCGATCACCCAGGCCAAGGGCCAGGCCCGCCGCGCGGCCGAGAACTTCCGCTTCTTCGCCGACCTCATCGTCGCCCAGCACGACGACACCTTCAAGGTGCCCGGCCGTCAGGTCAACTACGTGAACCGCAAGCCGATCGGCGTCGCCGGCCTCATCACGCCGTGGAACACCCCCTTCATGCTCGAGTCGTGGAAGCTCGGCCCGGCGCTCGCCACCGGCAACACGGTCGTCCTGAAGCCGGCCGAGTTCACGCCGCTCTCCGCTTCGCTGTGGGCCGAGATCTTCCGCGAGGCCGGCGTGCCCGACGGCGTGTTCAACCTCGTCAACGGCTTCGGCGAGACCGCGGGCGATGCGCTGGTGAAGCACCCCGACGTGCCGCTCATCTCGTTCACGGGCGAGAGCCGCACCGGTCAGATCATCTTCGGCAACGCCGCGCCGTTCCTCAAGGGCCTCTCGATGGAGCTCGGCGGCAAGAGCCCCGCCGTCGTCTTCGCCGACGCCGATCTCGAGCAGGCGCTCGACGCGACCGTCTTCGGCGTCTTCAGCCTGAACGGCGAGCGCTGCACCGCCGGCAGCCGCATCCTCGTGCAGCGCGACATCTACGACGAGTTCGTGGAGCGCTACGCGGAGCGCACGAAGAACATCGTCGTCGGCCTGCCGTCGGATCCGGCGACCGAGGTCGGTGCGCTCGTGCACCCCGAGCACTTCGAGAAGGTCATGAGCTACGTCGAGATCGGCAAGACCGAGGGCCGTCTCATCGCCGGCGGCGGGCGGCCGGAGGGCTTCCCCACCGGCAACTACGTCGCCCCGACCGCCTTCGCCGACGTCTCGCCCGACGCCCGCATCTTCCAGGAGGAGATCTTCGGCCCCGTGGTCGCGATCACCCCCTTCGACACCGACGAGGAGGCGCTGGAGCTCGCGAACAACACCAAGTACGGCCTCGCCGCCTACATCTGGACGTCGAACCTGAAGCGCGCGCACAATTTCGCGCAGTCCGTCGAGGCGGGCATGGTGTGGCTCAACTCGAACAACGTGCGCGACCTGCGCACCCCGTTCGGCGGGGTCAAGGCCTCCGGCCTCGGCCACGAGGGCGGCTACCGCTCCATCGACTTCTACACCGACCAGCAGGCCGTGCACATCACGCTGAACGAGGCGCACTCGCCCCGCTTCGGCGCCGGCAAGTGATCATCCAGAGACAGAACCTTCCGAACGCAAGGACGCAACATCATGGCAAAACTCAAGCAGAGCAATAAGACCTCGTCGGGCTTCTGGGTCACCGAGGAGGCCCCGATCTCCAGCGACAACCCGGTCGCGACCCCCAGCGCGCCCGCGCCCGACATCCTGCGGTGCGCGTACATGGAGCTCGTGGTCACCGACCTCGCGGCATCGCGCAACTTCTACGTCGACGTGCTCGGCCTCATCGTGACGGCAGAGGATGAGGAGGCGATCTACCTCCGTTCGATGGAGGAGTTCATCCACCACAACCTCGTGCTGCGCAAGGGCCCGGTCGCGGCGGTCGCCGTGTTCTCGTACCGCGTGCGGACGCCGGAGGATCTCGACAAGGCGGTCGCCTTCTACACCGAGCTCGGCTGCGACGTGCGCCGCGACGAGAACGGCTTCGTGAAGGGCATCGGCGACTCGGTGCGCGTCGTCGACCCGCTCGGCTTCCCCTACGAGTTCTTCTACGACGTCGAGCACGTCGAGCGCCTCGCCTGGCGCTACGACCTCTACACGCCGGGTGCGCTCGTGCGCCTCGACCACTTCAACCAGGTCACCCCCGACGTGCCGCGCGCGACGAAGTTCATGCAGGACCTGGGCTTCCGCGTCACCGAGGACATCCAGGACGAAGAGGGAACCGTCTACGCCGCGTGGATGCGCCGCAAGCCGACCGTGCACGACACGGCCATGACCGGCGGCGACGGGCCCCGCATGCACCACGTCGCCTTCTCGACGCACGAGAAGCACAACATCCTCGCGATCTGCGACAAGCTCGGTGCCCTGCGCCTCAGCGACCGCATCGAGCGCGGCCCCGGCCGACACGGCGTCTCGAACGCGTTCTACCTCTACATCCTCGATCCCGACGGGCACCGCGTCGAGATCTACACGCAGGACTACTACACCGGCGACCCCGACAACCCGGTCGTCACCTGGGACGTGCACGACAACCAGCGCCGCGACTGGTGGGGCAACCCGGTCGTGCCGTCGTGGTACACGGAGGCGTCGCGCGTGCTCGATCTCGACGGAGAACTGCAGCCGATCGTCGCGCGCACCGACGACAGCGAGCTCGCCGTGACGATCGGTGCCGACGGCTTCTCGTACACCCGCGAGGGCGACGACGTGAAGGGCTTCAAGCTCGGCGAGACGCTGTAGCCACCCTCCGCTCTGCCGCGGGTGCACACGCATCCGCCTGCAAAGCGTCAGAAATCTGCGCAGCGTCAGCTATTTTTCGAGAATCCAGCTGACGCTGCGCAGATTTCTTACCGCATGCTGGCGAATGCGGTGGTGTGAGGTGGCGTGAGGCAGGGGTCGCGAAGGACTGGGGCGAGGATCAGGACCCGGGCGCACCCCGGCCCTCGCGCCGTACGCCCCGCGCTACAGCGCGCGGAGGATGTCCTCCACCCGATCCTTCGCATCCCCGAAGAGCATCCTCGTGTTCTCCTTGAAGAAGAGCGGATTCGAGACGCCCGCGTAGCCGGAGGCCATGGAGCGTTTGAACACGATCACGTTCTCGGCGTCCCAGACGTGCAGCACCGGCATGCCCGCGATGGGACTGCCCGGCTCCTCGGCGGCCGCCGGGTTCACCGTGTCGTTGGCGCCGATCACGAGCACGACATCGGTCGACGCGAAGTCGGCGTTGATCTCATCGAGTTCGAGCACGATGTCGTAGGGCACCTTCGCCTCGGCGAGCAGTACGTTCATGTGCCCGGGCAGACGCCCGGCGACCGGGTGGATGCCGAAGCGCACCTCGACGCCGCGTTCGCGCAGCTTCGCGGTGAGGTCGGCCACGGGGTACTGGGCCTGCGCGGTCGCCATCCCGTAGCCGGGGGTGATGATCACGGAGGAGGCCCCGCCGAGCATCTCGGCGACCGTGGAGGCGTCGGTCTCGCGGTACTCGCCCTCGGCCTCATCCGTCGAGGCGGTCGCCTGGATGCCGAAGCCGCCCGCGATCACCGAGATGAAGGATCGGTTCATCGCCTTGCACATGATGTAGCTCAGGTACGCACCCGAGGAGCCGACGAGAGCGCCGGTGACGATGAGCAGGTCGTTGTTCAGCAGGAAGCCGGCTGCGGCCGCCGCCCAGCCGGAGTAGCTGTTGAGCATCGAGATGACGACGGGCATGTCGCCGCCGCCGATCGACGCGACCAGATGCAGGCCGAGCAGCAGCGAGATCGCGGTGACCACGATGAGCAGCCACAGCGCGGGCGCGTTCACGTACCAGACGGTGAGCGCGATGAAGACGACGATCGCGCCGAGGTTCAGTACGTTCTTGCCCGGCAGGGTGAGGGGCTTGGAGGCCATGCGGCCGGAGAGCTTGAGGAACGCGACGATGGATCCGGTGAGCGTCACGCCGCCGATGAAGATGCCGATGAAGACCTCGGCGTGGTGGATGTCGCGCAGCGCGCCGGTGAGGCCGGGGTCGTGCAGGTGGCCGTTCCAGCCGACGAGCACGGCCGCGAGGCCCACGAAGGAGTGCAGCAGGGCGATGAGCTCGGGCATGCCGGTCATCTCGACGATGCGCGCGCGCCAGAGCCCGATCGCGCCTCCGACGACGACGGCGCCGACGAGCATGACGAGCCCGAACGTCGCATGCGGCCGGCCCCACGCGTCGGCGACGGTCAGGAGCACGGTTGCGGCGAGCGCGATCACCATGCCGGTGATGCCGTAGGAGACGCCGCGGCGCGAGGTCTCGTGCCGGCTGAGACCTGCCAGACTCAGGATGAAGAGGAGCGCGGCGGCGACGTAGGCGCCGGTCGCGATGGATCCCGCGAGGTCCACGAAGGCTGCGGTGTCGACCGTGTCGGCCGCGATGACGTTTGCGAGGGCAGCGGCGCTGCTGGTGACGGAGCTCATCGCTCGCCCCCCTTCTGGAACATGGCGAGCATGCGTCTCGTCACCGAGAAGCCGCCGAAGACGTTGATGCTGGCGACGAGCACGGCGACCGCGGCGAGCACCTGCACGAGCGGGTCGTCGATGCCGATCTGAAGCATCGCGCCGACCACGATGATGCCGCTGATCGCGTTCGTAACGGCCATGAGCGGCGTGTGCAGCGCGTGGGTGACCTTGCCGATCACGTAGAAGCCGACCACGATCGAGAGGGTGAGCACGAGGAAGTGCTGAGGCAGCGGCGGGGGCGCGAGCGCGCAGACTGCGAACAGCGCGGCGATGCCGACCGCGAAGAGGGCGGACCGTCCGGCCTTCGAGAGTCCTCGCCGGGCGGCCGGCTCGACCGGCGCGGCCTCGGGCTTC
>NZ_JBHSRW010000052.1:0-13278 GCF_042659205.1 Leucobacter soli | reverse complement strand
CCGCCGAGCGGAGCTCCGCGCCGGCCCGATCGAGCGAGCGCCCGTCGGCGAGTGCGTCCTCGACGGCGCGCAGAAGCTCTCGGCCCTCTTCGGCGAGGAGGGCCTCCCAGCCCGGGAGCGGCCGGCCGGCCGGTTCAGCTGTAATAGCTCATCCGGTCGAGCTCCGAGAACAGCGACCCCATCGAACCGATCGCCAACGCGATGATGCTCACGTAGATGAGGATGAACAGCACGAAGGATGCCACGTAGACGTAGCCGATGATCAGTCCCGTGAGTGCGATGCCGCGCCCACCGTCGCCGTTGCGCTTGATCTGGTTGATCGCCAGATGCCCGAAGACGATGGCGGCGATGGGCTGGATGAAGGCGAGGATCACGGAGACCAGCGCGAACGCATTGGTCTGGCCGACGGTCGTCGCCTGCGGACGGACGGGCTGGGGCGCGTTCGGGTAGGGTGCGGTCATCTTCGTCGCTCCTAGTAGGTGGTGGTCGCGGCGAGGGTGATCGCCAGCATCAGAGCGATCGCCCAGATCACCCAGAACCCGACCTCGATGTAGCCCAGGACGAGCGCCGCGATCGCCATGCCGCGCCCGCTCTCGCCCGTGCGCTTGATCTGCCCGAGGCTGATGTGTCCGAGCACGACCGGCACCACGAAGGGCAGCACGAACGCCGAGATCAGCGCGATGATCGAGAGCGTATTGGTGCGCGGGGCGGCCGGGTACTGCGGAACGCCCTGCGCGGCGTACTGCGGCGCACCGTACTGCGGGGCCGTGTACTGCGGTGCACCGTACTGCGGGGCCGCAGGAGCGGCGTACTGCGGGGCGGCCGGAGGCGCGTACTGCGGCTCCGGGGCGGGTGCCTCCGGGTACTGCGGTGCGGCCGCGGGCGGGGCGGGCGTCGGCTGCTCGGCGCCGGGATCGGTGGGATTCGACATGCGTCCTTCTCGATTGGGTGGTCGCGGCGAGGCTCGTGGCCGCCGCACGGCCGACTGGGTAGCAGGGATCCCAGTATTTCACAGTAGTCATTTCACAGCAGCCTCAGATCGTGGCGTTCCTCGGGATCGCCCGTGCGGGCTCGGCCGTGATCTTCCGAGGGCGGCGCTGTTCGCTCTGAGCGCGTTCGCGGCGATGCGATCCATTGGCACTCGCCTTGCGAGAGTGCCAGCTCTGGCTCTAGACTCGCTACCAGCGCGCCCGCCCGGGGCGCCACCTGGTACTTACCCCGAAGAAAGAGGTCACACGTGTCGGTGAACATCAAGCCGCTCGAAGATCGAATCGTCATCAAGCAGGTCGAGGCGGAGCAGACCACCGCCTCCGGTCTCGTGATCCCGGACAGCGCCAAGGAGAAGCCCTCGGAGGGCGAGGTGCTCGCCGTGGGCCCGGGTCGCATCGATGACAACGGCAACCGCGTGCCGCTCGACGTCAATGTCGGCGACATCGTGCTCTACTCGAAGTACGGCGGCACCGAGGTCAAGTACGGCGGCGACGAGTTCCTCGTCCTCTCGGCGCGCGACATCCTCGCGATCGTCGAGCGCTAGTCGACCGACGAGCGTCCACGGGGCCGGTGCTGCTGCACCGGCCCCGTTTCTTTTTCTCCTCCGTCGCCCGGTACCCCTAGGCTGGTGCGGTGGAGCAACGTCTGGGCTATATCTACGGCATCGCCGCATACCTGTGCTGGGGCGCCTTCCCGCTGTACTTCGCGCTGCTCGCCGACATCGATCCCTATGAGGCGGTGCCGTGGCGCGTCCTCACCGCGCTCGTCTTCTGCGTCCTCGCGGTCACCGTGATGCGCGCTTGGTCGCCGGTCTTCGAGATCCTCCGATCGGCGCGGATGTTCGGCTGGTTCATCCTCGCCTCCCTCCTGCTCTACGCGAACTGGCAGATCTTCGTCGTCGGCGTCGTTACGGAGCGGATCCTCGAGACGGCGCTCGGCTACTTCATCAATCCGCTCGTCACGATCCTCATCGGTGTGATCGTGCGCAAGGAACGACTCACCCGCCTGCAATGGATCGCGGTCGGCATCGCGGGGATCGGGGTGATCATCAGCGCGATCGCCTACGGCCAGTTCCCGCTCATCGCCCTCAGCCTCGCATTCACGTTCGGGTTCTACGGCGCCGTGCGCAAGCAGACCAGCCAGCATGTGGACGCGCTCACCGGCCTCACCGTCGAGACGATGATCGCCTCCGCGATCGCGATCCCGCAGCTGATCGTGATCCTGCTGCTCGCCGGACGCCTCGGCGCCTTCGAGCACGGCCCCGCCATCACGACACTGCTGCTGCTCAGCGGTGTCGTCACCGCGATCCCGCTGCTGCTCTTCGCCGCGGGCAATCGCCGCCTGCCGCTCTCGCACATGGGCTTCATCCAGTTCACCACCCCGATCCTTGCGTTCCTCACCGGGTACTTCATCTTCCACGAGGAGATGCCCCTCGCCCGCTGGATCGGATTCGCGGCGGTCTGGGTCGCCCTGATCGTGCTGCTCGTCGACATGGTGCTCTCGATCAGGCGCGTCCGCAGGACTCCGGCCGGAGCGGAACCGCCGCTGACCACCGGCGAGATCGCGACGCATCCTGTGCTCTAGCCGCGGGAATAGTCGCCGACCCCGGACGATTACACTAGGTGTACGGCCGGACCCGGCCGCAGACCAGCGTCGTTCGTCCGTCACCCGATCCTGCAGAAGAGGTCTCCATGGAACAGCGTGATCCGTTCGCGTTCACCGGTCTCACCTACGACGATGTGCTGCTCCTGCCCGCGCACACCGACGTCATCCCGAGCGAGGCGGACACCTCGTCCCAGTTCACGCGCCGGATCCGGCTCGCCATGCCGCTGATCTCGGCGGCGATGGACACCGTCACCGAAACGCGCATGGCGATCGCGATGGCGCGCAACGGCGGCATCGGGATCCTGCACCGCAACCTCTCCATCGAGGATCAGGCCGAGATGGTCGACCGGGTCAAGCGGAACGAGGCCGGAATGATCACGAATCCGGTGACCACCACGCTCGACGCCACGGTGGCCGAGGTCGACGCGCTGTGCGGCGAGTACCGGGTCTCGGGGCTTCCGGTCGTGGATGCGGAGGGCGTGCTGCTCGGCATCATCACGAACCGCGACATGCGCTTCATCTCGGCCGAGGATCGCCGCACCATGCGCGTCGCCGAGGCGATGACGCCGATGCCGCTGATCACCGGCCCGCGGGGCATCTCGCGGGACGACGCGCAGGCGCTGTTCCAGGAGCATCGGATCGAGAAGCTGCCGCTCGTCGACGAAGCCGGCCGGCTCACCGGTCTGATCACCGTGAAGGACTTCGATAAGGAAGAGCAGTACCCGAACGCCACGAAGGACGACGCGGGCCGTCTGCGCGTCGGTGCCGCGGTCGGCTTCTTCGGAGACGCGTGGAACCGTGCCGGTGCGCTGGTCGAAGCCGGCGTCGACGTGCTCGTGGTCGACACCGCGAACGGCGACAGCCGAGGCGTGCTCGAGATCATCGCCAGGATCAAGGCCGACCCGGCGTTCGCCGGCGTCGACGTCATCGGCGGCAACGTCGCCACGTACAACGGGGCGAAGGCGATCGTCGAGGCCGGAGCGGACGCGGTGAAGGTCGGCGTCGGACCGGGGTCGATCTGCACCACCCGCGTCATCGCCGGTGTCGGCGTGCCGCAGGTGACCGCCGTCTACGAAGCGGCGAAGGCGGCGACGCCCGCCGGCGTGCCGGTGATCGCGGACGGCGGACTGCAGTACTCGGGCGACATCGCGAAGGCGCTCGTCGCCGGCGCCTCTTCCGTCATGGTCGGCTCGCTGCTCGCGGGCACCGACGAGAGCCCGGGCGACCTCGTGTTCGTCGCGGGCAAGCAGTTCAAGAACTACCGCGGCATGGGCTCGCTCGGCGCGCTGCAGACGCGCGGCGAGCGCACCTCGTACTCGAAGGATCGCTACTTCCAGGCCGATGTGCCGAGCGACGAGAAGCTCATCCCCGAGGGCATCGAGGGCCAGGTGCCCTACCGCGGGCCGGTCGGAGCGGTCTCGCATCAGCTGATCGGCGGGTTGCGCCAGTCGATGTTCTACGTGGGCGCGCGCACGATCGAGGAACTGAAGGAGCGCGGCGAGTTCGTGCGGATCACCTCCGCCGGCCTCAAGGAGTCGCACCCGCACGACATCCAGATGGTGGTCGAGGCGCCGAACTACCGGCGCTAGACCGCCGGCGGCGTAGATCCGGCGCTCGTCGCCGTCGCCGGGCATCGGCGACCATGCCCTACAGTGGACGAGGGGGAAACGAGTATGAAGGAGTTCGCCCGATGGCAGATGGCCTCAGTCCGATCCGCGCCCGGAAACGATTCGCCCGACCGCTAGCCCTCGCTACGGCCCTGCTGCTCGGTGCGATGGGGCTTGCCGCGCCGAGCGCGGCGCAGGCGGCGAATCCGTCGCCGCCCAGCGGCCCGTATTCCGTGAGCGGGAAGATCACCTTCGCTGCGACGGATCCGGCGGCCCCGGTCGCCAGCTTGCTGCGCAAGGTCGACTACAACGAGGCCGACGCGACACGCAGCGGGCTCTATCTGTCGCTCTCCGTCACGCAACCGGACTACTCGGTGAAGAGCTGGGACTACGGCGAGCACGGCAACGTGATCGTCAACACCGCCACCGGCGAGTGGACGGTGAACAACGTCGCGAACGGCACATATCGCCTCAATCTCGGTGTGACTCTTCCCAACAACGGTTATGCGCGAGGCCTCTCGACGACGGTCACGGTGAACAACGGGCACGTCGCGGTCGGCACCACGACGATCAAAGCGGAAGCGCATCTCGTCGGCACCTTCGGCTCGTGCGAATCGGCGGCGCTGCGACCGAGCAAGATGATCGCCGAGAATCTGGCGACCGGCAAGACCTATCAGCTCGAGCCCGGCCAGCGCGGCGAGACGCTGCCGACGCCGCAGTGCGGCGCGGGCGCCTCGGCCGACTTCGGCATGTGGGATCTCTACAACGCGCCCGCAGGCGACTACTACGTCTACGCCGAGCAGAGCGGGGTGCGCGAGTACTACACGAGCCAGCAGACCGGCAGCCAGGATCGCTCCGAGGCTTCGACGGTGACGCTGAAGTACTGGGAGGGCAACCACACGAGGTTCCTCTACGGCTTCTCCAAGCCGATCGTTTCGAAGACACCGCAGGTCACGACCGCCAGTTCGAGCGCAGCGGCCCAGACGGTGAAGGTCGGCACGACGCTCAAGGCGAAGACCGGCACCTGGACCGCGGGGTCGACGCTGAAGTATCGGTGGAACCGCAACGGCACGCCCATCGGGGGAGCCACGAAGTCGAGCTATACCCTGAAATCAACGGACCTCAAGAAGAAGATCTCGGTCACGGTCACCGGCACCAAGAAGGGGTACTGGCCGGCGGCCCGGGCCTCAGTCGCGACGAAGGCGGTCAAGACCGGAACGTTGACGACCGCGAAGCCGAAGATCTCGGGCACCAAGAAGTCGGGTAAGACCGTGAAGGTGAAGCGGGGCAGTTGGACGAGCGGCACGAAGTTCAGCTACCGCTGGTACCGCAACGGCAAGACGATCGGCGGCGCGACGAAGTCGAGCTACACGCTCAAGTCGAAGGACGCCGGCAAGAAGATCAAGGTGAAGGTCACCGGAAAGAAGAGCGGGTACGCGACGACGTCGCGCACCTCGTCGTACACCGCGAAGATCGCGAAGCGCTGACCGCGACCGCTCCGGGCCCGGGCCTCGTCCGGGCCCGGAGCGCGGCGGGGGCGGGTAGGCTGGTCCGGTGAGCAACCAGATCGAGATCGGCCGCGGAAAGCGCGCACGGCGCGTCTACACCTTCGATGAGATCGGGATCGTGCCCACGCGGCGCACCCGCGACCCCGAGGTCGTCAGCACCGACTGGTCGATCGATGCGTTCAAGTTCGGCATCCCGGTGCTCGGCGCACCGATGGATTCCGTCATGTCGCCCGCGACCGCGATCGAGCTGGGCCGTCTCGGCGGCGTCGGCGTGCTGAACCTCGAGGGGCTCTGGACGCGATACGAGGATCCGCAGCCCGTGCTCGACGAGATCGCGGAGCTCGGCGACGACGCGACGGCGGTACGGCGGATGCGCGAGCTCTACGCCGAGCCGATCAAGCCCGAGCTGATCGGTGCGCGACTCGGTGAGATCCGGGAGGCCGGCGTCACCGTGGCGGGAGCGCTCTCGCCCCACCGCACGGCAGAGCTCAGCGACGCCGTGATCGGGGCGGGCGTCGACCTGTTCGTGATCCGCGGCAACACGGTCTCCGCGGAGCACGTGTCGGTCGCCGGCCGGGAGCCCTTGAACCTCAAGCAGTTCATCTACGAGCTCGACGTCCCCGTCGTCGTCGGCGGTGCGGCCACCTATCAGTCGGCGCTGCACCTCATGCGCACGGGAGCGGCCGGGGTGCTCGTCGGCTTCGGCGGCGGCGCCTCCTCGACCACCCGCAAGACACTGGGGATCCGGGCGCCCATGGCCTCGGCGATCGCCGATGTCGCGGGGGCGCGGTCGGACTACCTCGACGAATCCGGCGGACGCTACGTGCACGTGATCGCCGACGGCGGGCTCGGCACGTCGGGCGACCTGATCAAGGCGATGGCGTGCGGCGCCGACGCCGTGATGCTCGGAGCGGCGCTCGCGCGCGCGACCGATGCGCCGGGCAAGGGCTGGCACTGGGGCCAGGAGGCGCATCACGACGACCTGCCGCGCGGCAAGCGGATGCGCGTCGGCGCGGTGGCTCCGCTCGCCGAGGTGATCGCCGGTCCGGCGCACATCGCGGACGGGACGGCCAACCTCATGGGCGCGCTCCGGCGGGCCATGGCGACCACCGGGTACAGCGAGCTCAAGGAATTCCAGCGGGTCGACATCGTCTACGCCGAGCGGTAGGACCGGGCAGAGCGGGAAGAGCCGATGAACACGCGGAAGCTGGGGCCGGCCGAGCGCGCGGCCGCCATCTCGGTGCTCCGGGATCCGGATCACGAACTCGACGTGCTGGTCATCGGCGGCGGCATCACCGGCACCGGGGCCGCCCTCGACGCCGTGACCCGCGGGCTCTCCACCGGCCTCGTCGAGGCCCGGGACTGGGGCTTCGGGACCTCCAGCCGCTCCTCGAAACTGGTTCACGGCGGGATCCGCTACCTCGAGCAGCTGAACTTCTCGCTCGTGCGCGAGGCGCTGGTCGAACGCGGGCTGCTGCTGCAGCGGATCGCGCCGCACCTCGTGCGACCCGTGCGATTCCTCTACCCGGTCACCGCACCGGTCATCGAGCGCGCCTACGTCGGCGCGGGCATGCTGCTCTACGACCTCTTCGCACGGACCGGCGGCCGCCCGCCCGGCGTACCGTGGCACCGGCACCTCTCGCGTCGGAGGCTCGTCCGCGACGCGCCGGGTCTCGATCCGCGCGCCTTCCGCGGCGGGCTCGTCTACTCGGACGCGCAGGTCGACGACGCGCGCTACGTCGCGATGGTCGCCCGGACGGCCGCCGCCTACGGTGCGCACGTGGCCGGCCGCGTGCGGGTCGAGGGCTTCCTACGCGTCGGCGAGCGCGTGGTGGGCGTCACCGCCCGCGACCTGATGACGGACGAGGTCATCGAGATCCGTGCGAAGCAGGTCGTGAACGCGACCGGGGTCTGGACGAGCGACGTGCAGGCGATGGTGGGGGAGCGGGCCACGTTCCAGGTGCGGGCCTCGAAGGGCGTCCACCTCGTGGTGCCGAAGGATCGCTTCCGCTCGAAGCACGGGCTGCTGCTGCGCACCGAGAAGAGCGTGCTGTTCGTGATCCCGTGGGGGCGCCACTGGCTGATCGGCACCACCGACACCGATTGGCGGCTCGATCGGGCCCATCCCGCCGCGACGGCCACCGACATCGACTACCTGCTCGAACGCGTGAACCGCGTGCTGCGCACCCCGCTCACCCGCGAGGACGTCGAGGGCGTCTACGCCGGGCTGCGGCCGCTCCTCGCCGGCGAGAACGAGGAGACCTCCAAACTCTCTCGCGAGCACCTTGTGGCGCAACCGGTGCCGGGACTCGTGATGGTCGCGGGCGGCAAGTTCACGACTTATCGCGTGATGGCGAAGGATGCGATCGATGCGGCATCCGACGCGCTCGAATCCTCCGGGATGACCGGCCGCGTGCCGGCCTCGATCACCGCGGAGGTGCCGCTGCTCGGCGCCGAGGGCTTCCGAGCCGCCTGGAACCGGCGCACGCGCATCGCCAGGGCCTTCGGCATGCATCCGAGTCGCGTCGAGCACCTGCTCGGCCGCTACGGCTCCCTCGCCCACGAGGTGCTCGACCTGATCGCGGAACGCCCCGAGCTCGCCGAGCCCCTGCCGGGGGCCGACGACTACCTCGCTGCCGAGATCGTCTACGCGGCGGACTCGGAGGGAGCGCTGCACCTCGACGATGCGCTCGCCCGGCGCACGCGCATCTCGATCGAGGCGTGGGATCGCGGCGTCGCGGCGGCGCCGGTGGCCGCGGGCCTGATGGCCGAGGTGCTCGGGTGGTCGAAGGCGCGCACGCGCGATGAGGTGCGGAAGTACCTCGCCCGGGTCGAGGCGGAGCGCGCGAGTCAGGAGCAGCTCAGCGACGAGGCCGCGGATCGCGTGCGGCTCAGCGCGCCCGAGCCCGGCGGTCAGGCTGCGGTCAGGGGCTCCGGATAGGATCGGAGCGTGAGTGAAGGACGACGCGCGCGCCCCCACTACGAAGGAGACCCGACGGTCCTTCGCGTGATGCTGCGGCCCCGTTGGATCCTGGGTCTGCTCCTCGCGCTCGTGGTCGCGGGGGTGTTCGCCTGGCTGGGGCGCTGGCAGCTCGAGCACTCCGTCCAGCTCGAGCACGAGGACTCTGCGCTCAGCGAGACCGTGCGCCCGATCGCCGACGTCGCGACCCCTGGCTCCCCGGTGACCGATGCGGCCGCCGGCATGGTCGTCGAGGCCCGCGGCGACTTCGTCGACGGCGACTTCCTCGTCGTCGATCAGCGCCGGAACGGCGACGAACTGGGCGCCTGGGTGACCGGTCACTTCGCGGTCGAGGGCGGCGGCGGGCTCGCCGTCGCGATCGGTTGGGCGCCGACGGCGGCCGAGGCAGAGCGCGCCGCCGAGGCGTTCGCAGAAGGGCTCGACCCGATGCCCGGGGAGCTGGTGATCGAGGGCCGGTTCATGCCGTCGGATCCGACGCTCGTGCCCAAGCCGGACGAGGATCCGATGCAGCTCACCACGATGGCGCCGGCGCAGCTCATCAACCTCTGGGCGCCGTTCGAAGGCCCGTCCTACGCCGGCTTCCTGGTGCTGCACTCGGGAGACGCGTTCGACGGGATCGGCCTCGCGGCCATCGAATCGGTGCCACCGCTGCCCGCCGAGACGATCAACTGGCTCAACCTGTTCTACGCCGCCGAGTGGATCGTGTTCGCCGGGTTCGCCGTCTTCTTCTGGTTCCGCCTGGTCCGGGACGATTGGGAGAAGACCCACGAGCTCGCGCTTCTGGTCTCGGCGGAGCAGGATCCCGCCGCGCAGAATCAGGGTGCGGACGAACAATAGAATGGGAACCATGGTTCTGCAGCCCAAACCGGCCGACTATCCGCGTATCCGCAAGGCGCTGAAGCTCTACAAGGTCACCTCGGTGATCACGGGCGTCATGCTGCTGCTGCTGTGCGCCGTGATGGTGATGAAGTACGCCTTCAACGTGCAGCTCTTCCTCTTCACCCCCGACGGCTTCGCCAAGTTCGAGCCGCTCGCACCGGAGGGGATCGAGGCGGACTTCCAACCGCAGGGCTTCGACCTGTTCAAGGCGATCCTCATCGCCCACGGCTGGTTCTACGTCCTCTACCTCTTCTCGAACTTCCTGATCTGGAGCCCGATGCGGTGGTCCTTCCTCCGCTTCCTGCTCCTCGCGCTCGGCGGCGTGATCCCGCTGATGTCGTTCTTCCTCGAGGTGCAGACCGCGCGCGAGGTGAACGCGTTCCTCGACTCGCACGACGGCGTCGCCGCGGCAGCCTCCGGCGCCGAAGCCTCCGACACCCCCGATCCCTCTCCCGCCGCCACGGAAGGCACCAACGCATGACCGCCACCACTACGCACCGCCCGGTGCTCGTCGTCGACTTCGGTGCGCAGTACGCGCAGCTGATCGCCCGCCGCGTGCGCGAGGCCGGCGTCTACAGCGAACTCGTGCCGCACACCGTGACCGCTGAGGAGATCCGCGCCAAGGAGCCGCTCGGGATCGTGCTCTCGGGCGGCCCGTCCTCGGTCTACGAGGCGGGTGCACCCAGCTTCGACGATGCGATCTTCGAACTCGGGATCCCCGTGCTCGGCATCTGCTACGGCTTCCAGGTGATGGCCCGCGCCCTCGGCGGCGAGGTGGGCAACACCGGCGACCGCGAGTACGGCGCGACCGACGCGACCGTCGTCGGCGGGGGCGGCGCGATCCTCGGAGGTCAGCCCGAGCAGCAGAACGTGTGGATGAGCCACGGCGATGCCGTGCAGCAGGCGCCCGAGGGCTTCGAGGTGCTCGCCCGCACCGCAGTGACGCCGGTCGCCGCGTTCGGTTCCGTCGAGAAGCGCATGTACGGCGTGCAGTGGCACCCCGAGGTGAAGCACTCGGATCACGGCCAGCGCATCCTCGAGAACTTCCTGCACCACGTGGCCGGCATCGCACCCGACTGGAACGCGGGCAACGTGATCGCCGAGCAGGTCGCGGCGATCCGCGAGCAGGTCGGCAGTGCCCGCGTCATCTCGGCGCTCTCGGGCGGAGTGGATTCGGCGGTCTCGACCGCACTGGTGCACGAGGCGATCGGCGACCAGCTGACCGCCGTGTTCGTGGATCACGGCCTGCTGCGCAAGGGCGAGCGCGAGCAGGTGGAACGCGACTACGTCGAGTCGACGGGCGTGCACTTGATCACGGTCGACGCGGCCGATACGTTCCTCGGTCACCTCGCCGGCGTCACCGATCCCGAGGAGAAGCGCAAGATCATCGGCCGCGAGTTCATCCGCTCCTTCGAGCAGGTGCAGCGCGATCTCGTCGCCGAGGCGAAGGCCGAGGGCGAGCCGATCAAGTTCCTCGTGCAGGGCACGCTCTACCCCGACGTCGTCGAGTCCGGGGGAGGCGCCGGCACGGCGAACATCAAGAGCCATCACAACGTCGGAGGCCTGCCCGACGACCTCGATTTCGAGCTGATCGAGCCGCTGCGCACGCTGTTCAAGGACGAGGTGCGCGCCATCGGCCGCGAGCTCGGCATCCCCGAGGCGATCGTCGGTCGTCAGCCGTTCCCCGGGCCGGGACTCGGCATCCGCATCGTCGGCGAGGTGACCCGAGACCGGTTGGAGACGCTCCGGGAGGCGGACGCGATCGCCCGCGCCGAGCTGACCGCTGCGGGTCTCGACCAGGAGATCTGGCAGTGCCCGGTGGTGCTGCTCGCCGACGTCCGATCGGTGGGCGTGCAGGGCGACGGCCGCACCTACGGCCACCCGATCGTGCTGCGCCCGGTGTCGTCGGAAGACGCGATGACCGCCGATTGGACCCGAGTGCCCTACGACGTGCTCGCGCGCATCTCCAACAAGATCACGAACCAGGTGCCCGAGGTCAACCGGGTCGTGCTCGACGTGACGTCGAAGCCGCCCGGGACGATCGAGTGGGAATGACGCAGTCATTCCCGCGAGCGATCAGTGCTGCGTGGAACTCGATCGCGTGAGCGCGATCGAGTGGGAATGACGCAGTCGTTCCCGCGAGCGATCAGTGCTGCGTGGAACTCGATCGCGTGAGCGCGATCGAGTGGGAATGAGCAAACGGTAAAGGCCGGCCCCTCGGGGCCGGCCTTTACCGTTTCCGTCGATCGCGCGAGCTAGTTGCTGCGGAAGATCGCGATGATGCGGAGGATCTCGACGTAGAGCCAGATCAGCGTGACCATGAGGCCGAAGGCCGCCGACCAGCCCCACTTCTCGGGCACGCGGTTCTTCACGCCGTTCTGGATCAGCTCGAAGTCCATCACGAGCGAGTAGGCGGCGAGGAACACGGCGAGCAGGCCGACGATGATTCCGAGGGGGATGCCCCAGAGGGTGACGTCGCGCATGCCGAACATCGTGTCGGTGGCGCCGAACATCATCATGCCGAAGTTGATCAGCGAGAACACCAGGTAGCCGGCCATCGCGATGAGCACGATCTTGGTCATGCGCGGGCTGGTGCGCACCTTGCCGCTGCGGAAGAGCAGCAGCGTCACGCCGAAGACGGCGAAGGTGCCGATGATCGCCTGCGAGACGATGCCGGGCCACTGCGCTTCGAAGATGCCGGAGATGCCCCCGAGGAACAGGCCCTGCGCGGCGGCGTAGAGCAGGATCAGCGGAACACTGGGCTCCTTCTTGAACGCGTTGACGAGGCCGAGCACGAGGCCGGCGATCATGCCGGGCCACATGAGCACGGGTACCATCCAGCCGACAGCGCCGAGCGCGAGCACGATGAGGAACAGCACCACCGTCTTCGAGATCGTGTTCTCGTAGGTCATCGGGCTGCCGCTGCCGGCAACCGGGGGCACCTGGTCGCCGGAGCCCGCGGTCGCGGGCTCATCGACGCCCGGCCGGTGGAGTTCTGCGGCGGGCTGGTTGTAGATGCGGTTCAACTCCTCGGCGGTGAGGGTCTTCCCGTTCAGCGCGGGGTTGTTGGTCAGCGCGGGGTTGCTCATCAGAATCCTTTCGCGGCGCGGGCCGTAGTGCTTCAAGACTATCGAGCGGGGGAGCCGTGCGCCCTGAGCATTCCCGGTGGATCGCGGAATGTTCGCTGAGGGCTGGATCCTGCTCCGCGCCTGCGCAGCACCCCTCCGGCTGCCCGGAGGCGGGTAGGGATGATCTTTGAGACAATGGTGCGATGCGAGAAGCTCCCGCCCATGCGATCCCCACCGTTCTGGTCTTCGCTACGGGCGGCACGATCGGGATGCGGCGCACCGAGAAGGGGCTCGCACCGGATCCGCGGTTCCCCGACGCGCTCGAGGAGATGGTCGCGGAGATCTGCGGGCCGATCGGAGCGCAGTCGCGGATCAACCATCTCAACCCGCCGATCGACAGTGCGAACGCCGACGTGGACACGGCTCCGCGGATCGCCCGCACGGTGGGCGCGCGTGCCCGCACCGCGCGCCCGCGAGGCATCGTGATCACCCACGGCACCGATACGCTCGCCTTCACGGCCGCGCGTCTCGCCTTCGAACTCGCCGAGCTCGGCGTCCCGGTGGTGCTGACCGGCAGCCAGTTGCCGTACGGAGCGGAGGGCAGCGACGCCGGGCCGAACCTCGCGCTCGCCATTCGCACC
>NZ_JBHSRW010000051.1:0-13329 GCF_042659205.1 Leucobacter soli | reverse complement strand
GCCCGAGGCCGGCGCGATCATGTAGCCGTGCTTCTCGAAGATGTCGCGCTGCGCCAGACTCGCCCCGTGCGGGCGGTGAAGGGGCCGGCGACCGTCGGCGAGGCGAGTCGCACGGCGACATCGACGCAGTGCCGCAGATAGTCCTGCGTGGGTTCGCGCAGCGCGTCGTCCAGCAGATCCCTGCCGGGGCCCATCGCGCCGACCACGCGCGCGCCCATGCCCAGTTCCCCCAGCCGCTCGGCGGCGAGCTCGGGCGACCAGTCGCCCGGCGACTCGACCGGCAGCTCGAGCAGCTCGTAGCCGATCCCGCGCGCGCGATGCGCGATCTCGAACAGTGCCTCGTCGTCGAGCGGCGACACCCAGACCCAGGTGTTCACGCCGAGCTGTCGCTGCATGCTTCTCCTTCGTCCTACTGCTGTGCTGCGCCGTGCACGGCGTTGAACGAGCGAGGCGAACCGAAGCATCGACACCGGGGCTCCGGGGTCTGCTTCGGCTCGCTCGCTCGCTCAACCGGCAAGGCGTTCAGCTCCTCCGACGGCGTGGATCAGGGAATGATCCGATCCTGCCAGACCTGCGGATAGCCCGGAA
Source organism: Leucobacter soli (assembly GCF_042659205.1). NCBI lineage: Bacteria > Bacillati > Actinomycetota > Actinomycetes > Micrococcales > Microbacteriaceae > Leucobacter > Leucobacter soli. The sequence continues at coordinate 12,741 of NZ_JBHSRW010000051.1, read as the reverse complement.
GGTTCTCGCCGCCGAACTTCGCGTAGTGGCCGTCGGGCATGCCCTCGTTGCGCTCGAGGTACTCGTCGAGTTCATCGACGGTGATGGGGCTCTGCGGGAGCACCCACTCCGACGGCACCTCCTCGCCCGCGAAGATCTTCTGCATCGCGAGCAGCGGGGTGCGCCACTGGAAGTTCGAGTAGACGGGTGCGAGCCCGGTGAGCCCAGTGTCCTTCCACTTGCGCAGGAAGCTCAGCTCGTCCTCGCCGGTCATCACCGGGTAGTCCTTGCCGGCATCCTCGAAGGCTTCGATCGCGGCCACTGCACCGTCGCCGGCGTCCATCCAGACGCCCTGCACGTCGCCCTTGGCCAGCTCATCCGAGATGATCTTCTTGATCTCGGCCGGGTCGGCGCCCGTGAAGTAGTCGACGGCCTCGATACCGGCCTCGCCGAACAGCTTCTCGGCCGCGGCCCAGCGCTGCTCGAGCACGTCGACGCCCGGCAGGATGCGCAGCGCCACGACCTTGTCGCCCTCATTCAGGTGGTCGATCAGGAACTCGGCCGTGTCGATGCCCCAGGCGAAGCCGCCTATCGGGTGGATGAAGGTCACCGCGCAGTCGGTCTGCACGCCGCGGTCGAAGACCACCACCGGTTTCCCGGTGTCGCATGCCCGCTCGACGGCCGGGGTCATCGCCGCGGTCGAGTTCGGCGAGATGACGAAGCCGTCGCATTCGCCCTCGGCGATGAAGTAGTCGATGTCCGCGATCTGGGTGTCATCGCTGTCCTTCGCATCGCGGGTCTCCATCGAGGAGAACGTGCCGTCGTCCTGCAGCACCTTCAGCTGCTCGTTCATGGTGATCCAGCCGGTCTGCCGCCACGGGTTCGAGATCGAGGCGTTGGCGAAGCAGAGCTTCTTCGCCCCCTCCGAGGCGTACTCCGAGGTGTCGCGCATCTCGGCGTTGATGGTCTGCAGATAGGGCTGATCGTCCGGACCCTCCGGCGTGACCGAGCGCTCGGCGTACTGCTTGTCGAAGAGCGCCTGGTCGAACCACTCACCCGAGCTCTCGGGGGTCTCCTCGGAGGTGTCCGGCCCCGGTGGGGCCTCCACCGACGGGTCGGTCGTGCATCCCGCGAGCAGGATCAACGACGCCGCGCCGACGAGGCTCGTCATGATCCTCAATGATCGTTTCATGATCGGTTCTCCTTCGTGTGTTCGCCCCGCGCGGCAACGGCGCCGACGGGATCGAGTGGCGGGACGACCCCCGCCGGTTCTAGCCCGGTGGCCCCGGGTGGTCCGTCGGTCCCCGTCGCGAGCCCCCGGCGCCGGATGGCACCGAACACGACGCCGGAGTATGCCACGGCCGCGATGATGATCGCGCCCTGGATCGCGTCGCGCATCGTGGAGGGGACCGCTGTGAAGTTCAGCAGAGTGAAGAGCGTCTCGAGGGCGAACGCCCCGGCGAGGGCGCCCCAGACCGTTCCGCGGCCGCCGCCGAGCACCACGCCGCCGAGCACCACTGCGGTGATCGCGGTGAACTCGTAGCCGCGACCGACCGAGGGGTGCACACCTGCGTATCCGACGAGCAGCACACCTGCCACCGTCGCGCACAGCGAGGAGATGACGAATGCCGCCGTCTTCGTGCGCCACACGGACGCACCCGCGAAGGCGCCTGCGGCTGGATTGTCGCCGATCGCGATGAGCGTACGCCCGAACGGGCGACGCGAGAGCCACGCCGCGATCGCCACCGCGACGGCCAGCGTCACGACCGCCCACGGCAGCATGCCGATCACCGGGAGCCCCGTGATGCCGCCGCGACCGATCTGGCGGAACGAGTCAGCCGGGTTGCCCGTCGCGGCGCCGCCCGTCCACCACATCACGCCGCCGTAGAGTGCCAGCATCATGCCGAGCGTGACGATGAACGACGGCACCTTGAGCAGGGTCGTCACGAGGCCGTTCACGACGCCGACGAAGGCGCCGAGCAGGATCAGCAGGAGCAGCACCGGCAGCGCCTTCTCGTCGTCCTGCCCGATGAGGGTGCCCGCGAGCACCACCTGGGTGGTCACGAGCGACCCCTGGGAAAGGTCGAACTCACCGCTCACGATGACGAAGTACTGGCCGATCGCGACGACGGCGATCGGGGCGACGCGCTGAATGTAGCGGACGAGCTGGCCGGGCTCCGCGAAGGACGGATTGAGCACCGTGACGACGACCAGCAGCACGACGAGCAGCAGGTAGACGGCGCCGCGCGGGCTCACCAGCGTGCGGATGAAGCGGGCGAATCCGCCCGTACTGCTCCGGGTCGCACTCATCGCGCACCCCCTTCGCTCGCGGTCTCGACGGGCACGGCGTCTGCGGGCACGGCGCCTGAGGGCACGGCGCCTGAGGGCACGGCGTCTACGGGCACGGTGCCGACACCCGTGCGGGTGAAGCGCTCGCGGCGGGCGACGAGGCGCCGCCGCGAATAGACGGCGACCGCGATCACGATGACGGCACCGCGCACCACGTCCTTGAGGAACGGATTGACCTGCAGCACGCTCATGAGGTTGTCGAGCACCGCGAAGATCGCGACGCCGCCGATCGTGCCCCAGATCGATCCCCGACCGCCTGCCAGCAGCGTGCCGCCGAGCACGACCGCGGCGATAGAGAGGAGGTCGTAGCCGCCCTGCACGCCCACGGTCGGACTGCCGACGCCGAGACGGCTCGCGAGCAGCAGGCCCGCGACACCCGCGAACATCGAGCAGAGCACGTGGGCCCAGATGAGCGGACGCCGCGTGCGCACGCCCGAAAGACGCGCGACCTCGGCGTTGCCGCCGACCGCGAACAGATGGTGCCCGAAGCCGCCGCGGGCGAGGAGGAACGCCACCGCAGCGGCCAGCGCGAGCATCACGATCGTCGAGACCGGCACGGGGCCGATCCCCGTGGCGCCGAAGAGCTGGAACTCCCGGGGCACCGCACCGGCGGTGCCCCGGTAATTGGTGTCGAGATACCCTTTGAGGATCAGGCCGACGCCCAGCGTGGTCACGAAGCCGTGCACCTTGAGGAATGTCACGATGGCGCCGTTCGCGAGGCCGATCAGTGCGGCGACGCCGAGCGCGAGCAGCACAGCCGGAACGATCATGCCCGGCCGACCGTTCATCGTCTGCGCCGCGATCAGGCTGGTCAGGCTCACCACGTAGGGCACCGAGAGGTCGAGGGATCCGCCCAGGATCACGAGGGTCTGGCCGATGGCGACGAAGCCGAGCACGCTCATTCCCGTGAGAATGTCGCGGATGCTGCCCGGGCTGAACAGGTTTCGCCCGGCCGTCGCGACGAGCACGGCGCTCAGCGCGAGCACCACGATCAGGGCGAGGTAGACGATCACGGTCGTGTCGAGCCCGCGCAGTCGTGCGGCCAGTGCGGTCATCGTGCTCCCCCCTCCGTCTCGGCTGCACCCGTCGCGAGCGCCAGCACCGTCTCCTCGGACGAGTCCGCAGGCAGCTCGCCGGCGATGCGCCCGTCGCGCATGACGATGATCCGATCCGCCATGCCGATCACCTCGGGCAGTTCGCTCGAGACGAAGAGGATCGCCACCCCTCGCCTCGCCAACTCGCGGATGAGCCGGTACACCGCCACCTTCGCCCCCACGTCGATCCCGCGGGTCGGCTCGTCGAGCAGCACCACCCTGGGCGCGGTCGCGAGCCACTTCGCGAGCACCACCTTCTGCTGGTTGCCTCCGGAGAGCGCCTGCACCTCCTGGCTCGGACCCCGGCTCACGAGTTCGAGCGCGGTGAAGACTCCGGGAATCTCGGCGCGCTTCGATCGGGTGCGGCCGGGGAAGACGCTGCGGATCGCGAGCAGCGCGTTGTCGAGGATCGACTGGTTCAGCGCGAGGCCTGTGCGCTTCCGATCCTCGGTGACCAGCGCTATGCCGCGCCGCACGGCCTGCCGCGGCTGCCGGATCGGCCGCGCGACCCCGTCGAGACGCAGTTCGCCGCGAGTGAAGGGCGCGGCGCCGAACATCGCCTCGACGAGCTCGGTGCGGCCCGACCCCTGGAGGCCGGATACGCCCACGACCTCCCCCGCGCGCACCTGCAGATCGATGCTGTCGAGCTGCGCGTTGCCCCCGCCGCGCACCTCGACGACCGCGTCGCCGATCTCGGTGCCGGGCTCGGGGCGCGGGAAGTAGGCGCTGATGGGGCGGCCGACCATGCGCCGCACGAGCGTCGCCTGGTCGAGCTCGGCCGCAGGCCCGGTGGAGACGAGAGCTCCATCCTTCAGCACGGTGATGGTGTCGCACAGTTCGAAGATCTCCTTCAACCGGTGCGAGACGTAGAGGATCGCGACGCCGCGATCCTGCAGCCGCCGAACCACGCGGTAGAGGATCGACACCTCGTGATCCGCGAGCGCCGCCGTGGGCTCGTCCATCGAGATGACCCGGGCGTCGACGGAGAGCGCCTTCACGATCTCGACGATCTGCTGCTCGGCGACGGTGAGCCCGCCCACCGTCGCGTCGGGGGATATCCCCGAGACGCCGAGATCGGCGAGCAGCTCAGCGGTCGAGCGCCGCATCGCCGCGATGTCGACGAGGCCGAAGCGCCGGGGTTCCCGGCCCAGGAACACGTTCTGGGCGACCGTGCGGTCGGCCAGCAGGTTGAACTCCTGGAACACCGTCGCCACGCCGGCCCGCGCGGCCTCGACGGGGTGGCCGAAATCCACCGACTCGCCGTCGAGGCGAACGTCGCCGTCATCGCGACGGTACACGCCCGCGATGATCTTCATGAGCGTCGACTTGCCCGCGCCGTTCTCGCCGACGAGGCCGTGCACGGTGCCCGGCACGAGCTCGAGCGATACGCCGTGCAGCACCTCGACGCCGAAGAACTGCTTGTGCACGTCGAGAGCGGAGAGCACGGGGATCCCGGAGCCCGGCACCGTCTCCATGGGTGCCTCGGCAGCCGAATGGACGTCGTTCACGCCTCCCCCACCTCCACCCAGCGGCCGTCTCGGGCCGACTCGAGCACGGCGTCGGTGATCAGCACCGCCCGCGCGCCGTCGGCGAAGGTCGGCACGCCGTCTCGGTGCTCCCCCGCAGCCGCGGCGTACACGTCGGCGACGAAGGCGTTGAACGCGTCCTGATAGCCCTGCGGATGCCCCGCCGGCAGCGAGCACATCCGCGCGGCGTCGGCGGAGAGACTTGCAGGATCGCGGCGGAGCAGCATGGAGTGGCCGCGTCTGCCCACCCACAGGCGCTCGGGATCCTCCTGTTCGAAGCGCAGGCTCTCCCGCGACCCGGCGATCTCGAGCACCAGCCCGTTCTTCCGCCCCGGGGCGACCTGCGAGACGAGCAGTGCACCGATGCCGCCGCCCGCGAGTTCGAGGGTCAGCGCGACCGCGTCCTCGGTGTCGACGGGCTGACCGCCGCGCTCCGAGTGCACCGTGCGCGTCGTCGCGACGAGCCGAGTGATGCGATCGCCGCTGACGAACTCGACGAGGTCGACGAGGTGGGATCCGATGTCGGCGAACGCCCGGGAGGGCCCGCCCGATCCGGCGCCGACGCGCCAGTTGTCGTCGGCTGCGTCGAGCAGCCAATCCTGCAGATACTGGCCGGCGATCGTCAGCACGGCTCCGGCCTCTCCGGAGGAGATGCGAGCACGGGCCTCGCGCACCATCGGGTGATAGCGGTAGACGAAAGGCACCGCGCCGAAGAGACCGGAGGCCTCGACCTCGGACGCGAGTCCGAGCGCCTCCGCCGCGCTCGTCGCGAGCGGCTTCTCGCAGATGACGTGCGAACCCGCGCGCAGCGCCGAGCGCGCGTATTCCATGTGGTTGCGATTGGGCGTGCAGACATGCACGAACGGCAGCCCCTCGGCGAGAAGCTCGTCCGCGGTCAGTGCCCGGGCGTAGCCGAGGGCTGCGGCGGCCTCCGCTGCGCGCACCGGAGAGGACGAGGCGATCGCATCGAGCTCCGCTCCGGCCGCGCGCGCGGCGCGCGTGTGCGTGCGCGCCATGAAACCAGCGCCGAGCATACCGATTCGCGGAAGCCGGGAAGACGTCATCGTCTGCGGGGACATGCTCCTATTGTGTTCCTCGACGGCACGCTTTTGTTAGTTAACTTTCATAAGCAATCAAACTGTTACCAACTTTCATCTGTGATTTACTGAAAGTGTGATTCTGCCTCCTCCGCTGAACGGCTCAGCCATCTCGACGGCGGGCGGGCTCCTCCAGCTCCTACGAGACGGACGACCCCGCACGCGGGCCAAGCTCGCGCAGATGACCGGGCTCTCCCGCCCCACGATCACGCAGCGCATCGACCAGTTGCTCGAGCTCGGCCTCATCGCCCCCGTCGAAGACGCGGCGTCGACCGGCGGTCGCCCCTCATCGCAGATCGCCTTCAATCCCCGGGCCAGGGTGGTGCTCGCGGCAGATCTCGGAGCGCTGCACACCCGCGTCGCCGTCACCGATCTCGACGGCGTGCTGCTCGCCGAGGCGTCCTCCCCGCACGACATCGCCGAGGGCCCGGAGGCTGCGATCGACTGGATCCTGCAGTCGGCGAAGTCGCTGCTCCCCGATCTCGACTACCTCCCGGAGCAGATCGCAGGGATCGGGATCGGCGTTCCCGGCCCCGTGGAGTTCTCGACGGGTCGCCCCATCAACCCGCCCATCATGCCCGGGTGGGATCGCTTCGACATCCCCTCCGCCATCCGCACTCAGATCGATGCGCCCGTGCTCGTCGACAACGATGTCAACATCATGGCGCTGGGCGAGCTCAGCACCTCCTGGCCGGACGTCACCGACCTCATCTTCGTCAAGGTCGCCACGGGAATCGGCGCCGGCGTCATCTCGGGCGGCACCCTCCGCCGCGGGGCGAACGGCGCCGCCGGCGACATCGGGCACGTCGCCCTCGCTCGCGCCGCTGACACGCCGTGCCCCTGCGGCAACCGCGGCTGCATCGAGGCGGTGGCCTCCGGTCGCGCCCTCGCCCGCGCACTCAGCACGCCGGAACGACAGCTCAAGCGTCCGAGCGAGGTCGTCGCACTCGCGAAGAGCGGCGATGTCGAAGCGATCCAAGCCATACGGCAGGCCGGACGCGACATCGGCGAAGTGCTCACCTCCTGCGTGAGCCTGATGAACCCGTCGACCATCGTGATCGGCGGCACCATGGCGCAGGCGGCCGAGCACCTCGTCGCCGGCGTGCGCGAGGTCGTCTACGCCCGGTCGATCCCGCTCTCCACCGAGCACCTCACGATCGCCCCGTCTCGCGCCGCCGCCAACGCGGCGATCCTCGGAGCCGCGCAGCTGGCGATCGATACGGCACTGTCTCCGGAGCGGATCGCAGCCGCGCTCAGCGGCTGAGCAGGCCGGCTCACCCCAGCACCCGGTAGAGCCGATCCGCGGCCTCGATCACGGCGGGGTGCTCGGCGGTCAGCGATTGGATGCCCACGAGCCGGAGCCCGGCGGGCGGCTGCCCGTCCCGCCCCCAGAGCAGTACCGAGACCTCGCTGGGCAGCTGGCTCGACCACCACGAGAGGCCGGCGCGATCCTCGCCGTGCGAGGCGAAGATGCGCCGGGCCAGCTCCTGGGTGACGCCGGGATCCTGCACCACCACGCGGCTCGGCGCGACGCCCAGTTCCAGCAGCGTCTCCGCGTCGTCGAGGTCGAGCAGCTCGGCACCCGAGAATTCGAACTCCGCGATGGCGCGCGCCTGACCCGTGGCGGTCAGGAAGACCTCGGGGATCCATCGGCGCTTGCTGTAGAAGCTCTCCGCGACGGCCCCTGCCGCGCTCCGGGAGAAGTACCACGAGTCGTAGAGGTCGGAGTTGTCCCAGCGGCCATGCAGCTGGGGTCGCGGCAGGTACGTCCAGTGACCCGGTCGGCCCCGGCGGGCGCCGGGTGATCGCGGATAGCAGCGGAAGAGACGCATGCGGGTCCTCATCGCCGGGGCGCGCCCGCGCTCAGGCGTAGGCGCCCTCGTCCTCCGCGTCGATCGCGCCGATCACCTCGGCGATGCGGCCGAGCTTGATGCATTCGCGGGGCGTGGATCCGCGCAGGAACTGGTTTGGCGAGTCGAGCCAGATCGGCACGACCTTCTCGTGCATGGTCGCTTCGGCGCGCGCCACGATGTAGGCGAAGTCCATGATGGTGCGGGCGGACTCCGCGGAGGGGGTCTGGACGCCCTGCTTCCACCGGGTGACCTGGGAGGGTCGCACGCCGATGAGGTCGGCCAGCAGCGCGCCGTTGCCGGCCGCCTGCAGCAGCATGCGGAATCCATCGCCGTAAGCGGTGCCGGGCAGGGTCGCGGTGCTCATGTCTCCATCATACGCGCAATCCTCAGATTGCGCGATCCCGCCACGCTTCGCCGAGTCGACGGATCCCCTCCCTGAGGATCGGCTCGGGAGCGGTGAACGGGATCCGAATACGGGCATCGCTCGCCGCAGAGACCGAGAACGCCGCGCTCCCGGCCACGGAGACCCCTCGGATCGCGGCGAGACGGACGAACTCGTCGGCGGAGCCCTCAGGCAGCCGGGCCCACAGCGAGAGCCCGCCTCGCGGCGGCACGTAGCTCCAATCGGGCAGGTGCTCGGCGAGCAGTCCCCGAAGGAGGTCCAGCATTCGGGCATGCCGCTCGCTGATCTCCCGGCGCAGCGGCTCCGCCCGGTCGAGGAAGTCCAGCGCGAGCAGCTGGGTCGGCACGCTCGTGAACAGGTCGGCGACCTGCCGTGTTCCCCGCAACCGTCGCACGAGCACGGGATCGGCGCGCAGCCATCCGACCCGCAGACCTGCCCACGCCCATTTCGAGACGGATTCCACGACGATGACGGGAGCGTCCGCCCTGAGCGAGGCCAGGGTCGGCGGAACGACTCCGTCGAAGGCGATCGGCGCCAGCACGCGGTCCTCGAGCACGGGGACGCCGTACTCGGCGGAGAGCCCGGCGAGGCGAGATCTGGCGTCGGCCGGCATCCGCGTGCCCGTCGGGTTCTGATGGTGCGGGTTGACCGCCACCAGCACGGGGCGCATCCTCGCCATCGCCAGCTCGAGTGCGGTGAGATCGAGCCCGTCAGGACCCACGGGGAGGCCGACCACGATGCCGCCCCGTCTTCGCACCACATCGGAGAGTCCCGGCCAGGTGACCTCCTCGACCAGCACGACATCGCCCGGCGACACCAGCTCGTCCACCAGGAGGTACAGAGCGGCCTGCGCACCGTTCGTGACGAGGATCTGCTCCGGCGTGGTCGGCGTACCCTCGTCGGTGAGCTGCTGGGCGATGCGGGCTCGGAGGATGGGCAACCCCGCCGGATCGGTTTCGGAGAGCAGCGACGCGTGGAGGGCCGGCTCATGCTCCTTCACCAGCCCGACCGCGAGTTCGGACATCTGCGGCACGCCTCGGAGGAGGTCGATCGAGGAGGGCAGCGCCGAGAAGAGCGCCTCGGTGCTTCCCTGTCGCGGTGCCCGATGCGTCGCCGGACGAAGCCCAGCTCCCGTCACGCTCGTGCCGCTCCCCTGCCGCCGCTCGACGGCACCCCGCTCCGTCAGCGCACCGTAGGCGGAGACGACCGTGCCGCGCGAGACAGACACCGCCGAGGCGAGTGCGCGCTCGGCAGGCAAGCGGTCTCCCGGGCGAAGCTCACCGCCCTCGATGAGGGCCGAGATCGCCCGGGCGAGACGATCGGCCAACGTGCCTTCGCTCTGGGTCCAGCGCCCCAGCCGGGCCACCAGGCGATCCGCCGAGACGAAGGCCGATCCATGGTCCACCAGACGACTATTGGCACTTTCTCCCTGTCCCATACCTCGAAACTATGGACCAATGAACCCCCTTCACGCCCACAATCGATCGTTTTCCGGTCCAATCGATCCGGATTGGACCATCGACGAGTTCCTGTTCCAGCTCGCCGCCGGCGACTGCCCCGACGAAGACCTGATCCCCGAGCTGCGCCGGCTCGAGGCCGCGATGGGCCGCGCAGCGGGCTCGGCTGCACATCACGCGGCAGTGCATCACTCGGCGGTGCATCATGCAGCAGCGCATCGCTCGAGCGCGCGCACCGCGATCGCGCTCACCCGGTCCATTGCGATGCTGAGGCTCGTGACACCGAGGCTGCGCGCTGTGCCTCTCGGAGAGCTGCTCGGCGAGGCGCCCGCCGAGCTACCGGAATCGGCCTCCCGCGAACCGTCGATCTACGCCGCGATCTCCTGATACGCGAACTGCAGCACCGATTCGTCCACACCCGCCAGCACCCGCGGCTTCGCGATCTCGTCGAGCACGATGAAACGCAGCATCCCCGCGCGCGCCTTCTTGTCCCGCTGCATCGTGGCGAGCAGGCCCGGCCACCGCTCGGCCGGGTAGCTCAGCGGCAGGCCGAGCAGCGAGAGCACACGACGATGCCGTTCCACGGCCGCGTCCGAGAGCGCGCCCGCCATGCGCCCGAGCTCCGCCGCATACATCATGCCGATCGAGATCGCCACGCCATGACGCCACTGGTAGCGCTCGGCATGCTCGATCGCGTGGCCGAGCGTGTGCCCGTAGTTCAAGATCTCGCGCAGCCCGCCCTCGCGGAAGTCCTCGCTGACGACCCGCGCCTTCACGCCGATCGAGAGCTCGACGAGCCGCAGGAACTCGGGCGTCGTCGGATCGGTGGCCCGGTCCACGTCGCGCTCGATGGTGTCGAGGATCTCGGGTTCGGCGATGAAACCGTACTTCGCGACCTCGGCGAACCCGGCAAGGATCTCGTTCTTCGGCAGCGTGCGCAGCAGGTCGGTGTCGCAGATCACCGCGTGCGGCGCGTAGAAGGACCCGACGAGGTTCTTGCCCTCGGCCGTGTTGATGCCGGTCTTGCCGCCGACGGCCGCGTCGACCATGCCGAGCACAGTGGTCGGCATCTGCACCAGCTTCACCCCACGCAGCCAGGTGGCCGCGACGAAACCGGCGAGATCGGTCACCGCCCCGCCGCCGAGGCCGACGATCGCATCGCTGCGCGTGAAGTCGGCCTGGCCGAGGATCTGCCAGCAGAACGCGGCCACCTCGACCCGCTTCGCGGCCTCGGCGTCGGGAACCTCTGCCAGCAGCACCTGCGCGTAGTGCCGCTGCAGCTCGGTCCGCAACTCGTCCGCGAGGCGCCCCACCGTCGGCGTGTGCACGATCAGCACCTTGTTCACCCGGTCCCCGAGCTCGGCGGCGACCTCGCCCAGCAGGCCGCGACCCACCGAGATCTCGTATTCCCCCGCACCGGTGACCCGGATCCGCGTCGGCGCTTCGCCGCGCCCCTCGCGAGACGCCCCGTGAGATTCCGTGCCCATGCTCTACTCCGTGTCCGTGTCCATCCCGCGGCTCGCCGCGGTGCTCGTGTTGGGTTCATCCCCGGCCGTGCGCTGCCGCCGGCCCTGGCCGCGCATCCAGCCGGCCACACGGCGGGCGAGCTGCTCCTTGCTCCCCCGATCCGTGCGGAAGGTCACATCGGCCACCTCGTCGTAGAGGGGGCGCCGTACCTCGAGGATGCGCCCCCAGGCGTCGGGATCATCCCGCAGGAGCGGACGTCGGCTCAGGTTCGCGGTGCGCAGCACGGCGGCCTGCGTGGTCATGAGGAGCACGACCGGGTGCCCGCGCAGCAGCTCCCGCGTCGCCTCCGCGAGCACCGCGCCGCCGCCGAGCGCGACGATCCGAGACCCCGGGCGGGCGAGCTCCGCGGCGATGATCTCCGCCTCGATGCGCCGGAACTCCGGTTCGCCCTTCTCGGCGAAGAAGTCGGTGATGGCGCCGTGCTCGCGGACGAACACCGCATCGGTGTCGACGAAGGGGATGCCGAGGTCCTTCGCCACTTTGCGGCCGAGGCTCGTCTTCCCCGCGGCCATCGGACCGACGAGGACCACCGCGCGATCCGGGAGGCGCCCCGCACGACGGCGCGAACGCCGTCGCTTGGACCGCGCCTTCGACTTGGATTCGCCGGATCCCGGTCCACCGCTGTCCGTCAGGCGGATCGGCTGGGTCGAGAGCGGGTGCTTCGGCGGCGCCGGCACGGGGCCCCGGTCGGAGTCCTGGCCCGCACCCCCGCCCGGCGCACCGCCCTCGGACCCGTTCACGACTCGACGACGGTCGCGAGGGTGTCGGGGATCTCGGCGAGGTAGCTCTCGAGATTGCGGCGCGTCTCGGCGACGCTGTCGCCGCCGAACTTCTCGACCGCCGCGTCGGCGAGCACGAGCGCGACCATCGCCTCGGCCACCACGCCGGCGGCCGGCACTGCGGAGACGTCGCTGCGCTGGTGATGAGCCTTCGCCTCTTCGCCGCTCGCGACGTCGATCGTCGGCAGCGCATTGGGCACCGTCGCGATCGGCTTCATCCCGGCGCGCACGCGCAGAACCTGCCCGGTCGTCATACCGCCCTCGAGACCGCCGGCCCGGCCGGTCTCGCGGACGATCCTGCCATCGGCGACGTGCAGCTCGTCGTGCGCGGCGGAGCCGCGGCGGCGCGTGGTCTCGAAGCCGTCGCCGACCTCCACCGCTTTGATCGCCTGGATGCCCATGAGCGCTCCGGCGAGACGCGAGTCGAGGCGGCGGTCCCAGTGCACGTAGGATCCGAGCCCGGGCGGAAGCCCGTAGGCGAGCACCTCGACGATGCCGCCGACCGTATCGCCGGACCGCTTGGTCTCGTCGACCTCAGCGACCATTCGCGCGCTGGTCTCGGCGTCGAAGCAGCGCAGGGGATCCGCGTCGAGCGCGGCGACGTCCTCGGGGCGCGGGAGCGCGCCGCCCGGCGGCACCGCGACCTCCCCGATGGAGACGGTGTGGCTCACGAGCCG
>NZ_JBHSRW010000050.1:0-13350 GCF_042659205.1 Leucobacter soli | reverse complement strand
CCCGAGGGATCCGGCTGGCTCCGCACCTTCGGCGGCGGCCTGCTCGCGACCTGCGGCCTGGACACGTTCGGCGTGCCCGCCGAGGACGCCGGCGAGCGCCTCGGACAGCACGGGCGCATCGGCGCCCAACGCGCGCAGATCACCCGTACCGAGGTCACCGACGACGAGCTGATCGTCGAGGGCGTCGTGCGCCAGACGCGCGTCTTCGGCGAGCACCTCGTGCTCCGCCGCCGCATCACCTCGCGCATCGGGTCGGACGGCTTCCGGATCGAGGACACCGTGACGAACGAGTCCTACCGCGACCAGCCGCACATGATCCTCTACCACATGAACCTCGGCTGGCCGCTGCTCGGCGAGCGCACCCGCATCGAGATCCCGGCCACGCGCGTCGTCCCGCGGGATCCCGACGCCGAGGCCGGCTTCGAGGATCGCGAGGTCTTCGGCCCGCCGACCCCCGGGTTCGCGGAGCAGGTGTTCACCCATGCGCTGCCCGAGCGCGAATCGCGGATCGCGGTGACGAACCCCGACAACGGGCTCTCGTTCGAACTGACGATCGACGCGGATCAGCTCCCCTGGGTGTTCCAGTGGAAGATGGCCGGGCAGTCGCACTACGCGCTCGGCATCGAGCCCGCGAACACCCCGAATCTCTTCGGCCGCGCGGCCGCCCGTGCCGCCGGGGAGCTGCCGATCCTGCGCCCGGGCGAGCGCACCGCCTACGCGCTGGAAGTCCGGCTTCGCCGGGACGCCGTCGGCACCGACGGTTCCGCGAGCATCGGTGTGCGATCGAAGGAGGCATCGTGACGGTTCAGGCGCAGAGCGCGCTCAAGATGACCGCGATCTCGAAGCACTTCCCCGGCGTGAAGGCGCTGCAGGACGTGAGCATCGAGGTGCGCGCCGGGGAGGTCCACGCGATCGTCGGCGAGAACGGCGCCGGCAAGTCGACGCTGATGAAGATCCTCGCCGGCACCTACCAGCCCGACGGCGGGACGATCGAGATCGGCGGAGCGACCATGGGCCATTGGGGGCCCCGTGAGGCGCTGGATCGCGGGATCGGCATGATCTACCAGGAGCTGAGCCTGGTGCCCGATCTGAGCGTCGCCGAGAACATCGCGCTCGGCCGCATGCCCCGCACCGGGCCCTTCGTCGACTACCGCGCGGTGACACGGCAGGCCGAGGAGGTGCTCGCGGAGCTCCACTCGAGCATCGATCCCGGCGCCCGGCTCGGGAGCCTCTCTATCAGCCAGCAGCAGATCGTCGAGATCGCGAAGGTCATGGCCGACAAGCCGTCGATCGTGGTCTTCGACGAGCCCACGTCCTCGCTCGGCGAGAAGGAGTCCCGGGTTCTCTTCGGCGTGATCGAGCGGATGCGCGAGGCCGGCATCGCCGTCATCTACATCAGCCATCGCCTGCAGGAGGTCATGAACCTCTGCGACCGCGTCACCGTGCTCCGCGACGGGCGGCACATCGAGACCCGCGACATCGCCGGCATCACGCCGGATCAGATGGTCCAGCTGATGGTGGGCCGCGAGCTCGGCGAGATGTTCCCGAAGCTCGATCTGGAGCCGGGCGACGAGGTGCTCGCGGTCGACGGGATCGGGCGGGCCGGGCAGTTCGTCGACATCACCTTCGAGGTGCGCGAGCGCGAGATCGTCGGCCTCGCCGGACTCATCGGCGCCGGGCGCACCGAGGTGGCCCGCGCGATCTTCGGTCTCGACCCGATCGACACGGGCGAGATCCGCATCCAGGGCGCCAAGGTCAAGCTGCGCAGCCCGCGCAAGGGCCGCGAGGCCGGGGTGGCGCTCGTGCCCGAGGACCGGAAGGGCCAGGGCATCATCCCGATGCTGACGGTGCGCGAGAACTTCACCCTCCCGACGATCACGCGCCTCGCGAAGCGGCTGTTCGTCTCTCCGCGCCGCGAGCGCTCGCTGGTGCGCACCTGGGCAGAACGCCTGAAGGTGAACCCGCCGCTCGTCGAACGGCCCCTCAGCGCCTTCAGCGGCGGCAACCAGCAGAAGGTCGTGCTCGGGAAGTGGCTGCTCGCCGATCCGACCCTGCTCATCCTCGACGAGCCGACCCGCGGCGTCGACGTCGGGGCCAAGGCCGACATTCACGAGATCATCGGCGAGTTCGCTCGCGACGGAGGAGGTGTCCTGATGATCAGCTCGGAACTGCCGGAGCTGCTCGCGGTCTGCGACCGCATCGTCGTGCTCCACGAGGGCCGGATCACCTCGGTCATCGATCGGGAGCAGGCGACCGAGGAGACCGTCATGCGGGCGGCGACGGGGCAGGTGACGGCATGAGCGCGACCACGACCACGACGCCGACCGCCGAGGAGCGGCGCGGGGCGCGCTCGGCGCTCGTCTCCCGGATCAGCATCCCGCTGGCGATCGTCGTGCTGGTGATCATCGGCGCGGTGATCTCCCCCTCGTTCCTCAGCGTCTCGAACCTCACCAACGTGCTGAACGCGAATGCGGCGGTGGGCCTGGTGGCGCTCGGCATGACCTTCGTCGCCGTCTGCGGCGGCATGGCCGATCTCTCGGTCCCGGCGAACGTCGCCATGGGGGCGCTCGTGGCGCTGGGCGGCCAGCCCGCGCTCGGCCCGGTCGGCGCCGCTCTGGCGGGGCTCGCCGTCGCGACCCTCGGCGGTATCGTCAACGGGGTCCTCATCGGCTACCTCAAGCTGAACTCCATCATCACCACGCTCGGTACCGGCTTCGTGCTGCTCGGCCTCGCGCAACTGCTGATCGGCGGCGGCATCGTCTACGGCGAGCCCAATGCGCTCGCGGACTTCCTGCGCAGCAGCGCCCTGGGGATCCCGATCTTCATCTGGATATTCGCGGTCGTCGCGGCGATCCTGATCCCGCTGCTCTCGCGGACCGCGTTCGGGCGCTGGAACTTCGCGGTGGGCGGCAACTACGAGGCGGCCGAGGCGAGCACCGTGCCGGTGCGCTTCACGCAGGCCAGCGCCTTCGTGCTGACCGGGTTCCTCGCCGGCCTCTGCGGCGTGCTGCTCGGCCTGACGAACGGGCAGGCGCGGCCGATCATCGGCACCGGCTACGAGTTCGTGGCCATCACCGCGGTCGTGATCGGCGGCACCAGCCTCTTCGGCGGGAGCGGCAGCGTGCTGCGCACCGTCGGCGGCGTGATCATCACCGCGCTGATCGGCAACCTCATCATCCTGGGCGGCCTGCCGACCCAGTCGACGGGCCTCGTGACGGGTGCGATCGTACTCGTCGCCGTCGGCTTCGACGTGTACACCCGCAGGAAGGCAGGTCGCGAATGAACACGCTCACCGCGCAACGGGTCGCCCGCTCGGTCGTGCAGTACCGGCTGCTCGTCCTCCTCGTCGTCGTCGCCGTGCTGGGATCCTTCACGATCGACGAGTTCTTCACCGTGGGCACCCTGCAGTCGGTCCTCAACCGCGCGACGATCATCGGCTTCCTCGCCCTCGGGCTCACCCCGGTGCTCATCGCCGGGCAGATCGACCTCTCGATCGGCTCGACGCTCTCCATGGTCTGCATCACGACCATCGGCCTGCAGCCGGCGCTCGGCAACGTCCCGGCGATGCTGGCAGGACTCGGCGTCGGCGTGGCGATCGGCGCGATCAACGCGATCATCATCACGGTGTTCCGGATCAACTCGCTCGTCGCCACGCTCGCGACGCTGCTGATCTTCGCCTCGCTCGCGCTGCTCCTCACCGACTCGCAGCCGGTCAGCTCGCCGGATCCGATCTTCGGCATCCCGCTCACCGGCAACCTGCTCGCGGTCTTCACGCCGCGGTCGGCGATGTTCATCGCGGCGGCGCTGCTCATGTTCGTCTGGCTCCGCTTCACGCCGAGCGGCCGCAACCTGTACGCGGTCGGCAGCAACGAGTCGGCGGCCACCACGGCCGGCGTGCGCTCGAAGGGGTACATCGCCGCCACGTTCGTGATCTCCGGCCTGTTCGCGGGGATCGCCGGCGTCCTGCAGTCGCTGAGCACCGCCACCGGCTCGCCGGTGGCCGGCGCGACCATGCTGATCCCCGCCATCACTGCCGTGGTGATCGGCGGCACCCGCCTCGAGGGCGGCCGCGGCTCCTCGCTCGCGACCCTCGGCGGCGTCGTCGCCCTCGGCGCGCTCACGATGATGCTCGAGTTCAACGGCGTGCCCTCGTACACGCAGGCGATCTACACCGGCCTCATCCTCATCGTGCTCATCACGCTCGACCGACTCGTCTCGGGCACGTCGCGCCCGGCGTCGCTCACGCTCCGTATCCGTGACAACACCACCACCAACCCCGAACACACCAGGAGGAACGCATGACTATTCTGCGGAAGAAAGCCGCACTCGCCTCGGCGGCTGCGATCGTACTCTTCGCGCTGGCCGGATGCTCGTCATCCCCGGCGCCCGCCGAGGGCGGCGATGATGCCGCAGCAGGCGGCAGCGTCGAAGGCAAGGAGATCTGCTACATCACGGCAGCCAACTCCCACCCCTACGTGACCCCCGCGAACGAGGGAGCTCAGGCCGCGGCCGATGCCGCCGGCGTCGAGCTCACCATCGTGAGCGAGGAGTTCGCGCCCCAGACCGGTGCCGAGCAGCTCGACAGCTGCGTGGCCCGCGGGGTCGACGGCATCCTGCTGTGGCCGCTCGACGACAACAGCTATCTGCCCGGCCTCATGAAGGCGCAGCAGGCGAGCATCCCGGTCGTCGCCATCGATACGACGACCGGCGACGAGTCGATGAAGCTCATCGCCTCGTTCGTCGGCGCCGACAAGTACGATCAGGGCAAGATCAGTTTCGAGCAGCTCGACGCCGCGATGGGCGGCGAAGGCGGCGTCGTGATCCTCGCCGGCCAGGCGGGCAACGGCACCGAGATCGCCCGCACCGGCGGGTTCATGGATGCCCTCGAGGCGAGCAGTTCCAAGCTCGAGGTGCTCTCGAAGGTCAACGCGGACTTCGACCAGCAGAAGGCGCTCGTCGCCTCCCGCGACCTGCTCACCAAGTTCGGCGACCAGATCAAGGGCGTGTACGCCGAGGACGACACCATGGCGAAGGGCTTCGCGCAGGCGCTCGAGGAGAGCGGTCTCGACATCAACCCGTTCGTCGTCGGCATCAACGGCGAGAAGGGCGCGTTCGAGTCGATCAAGGCCGGCACCCAGTACAGCACCATCATCCAGCCCCCGTTCCGCAACGGCGAGCTGGCGATCGAGACCCTCATCGCCGTGATGAAGGGCGAGACGGTCGCCGAGATGGTGCCGCTCGAGAACACCGTGGTCGACGCGAGCAACGTCGATTCGCTCGAGCCCGCGATGTAGCATCCGCTTCAACCGCAGTACAACGAGCGCGGCCGGGCCGTCACCGATGGCCCGGCCGCCTCACACTCACCAGGAGGATCGCGATGACGCAGCATCCCATCGGCGTCGCCATCATCGGCGACGGCCTCATGGCCAAGGAGCACTCGATGGCGCTCCGCAACGTGGCGCCCGTCTTCGGCGCCGCCCCCGTCGAGCCGCGGCTCTCCCTCATCGTCCACCCCGATCCCGCACGCGCCGAGGCGGCGGCGCGCCGCTACGGCGTCGAGCGCTGGTCGACCTCCTGGCAGAAGGCGATCGACGACCCCGGCATCGGGCTCGTCGACATCGTGACTCCGAACAGCTTCCACCGCGAGGTCGCCGTCGCCGCGGCCCGAGCCGGCAAGCACATCTGGTGCGAGAAGCCGCTGGGCCTGACTCTGGAAGACGCCGAGGAGATGACCCGGGCCGCCGAGGCTGCGGGCATCGTCACGATGACGGGCTTCACCTATCTGCACAACCCGGGCATCGCCCTCGCCCGCCGCATGGTGGAGGCCGGCGAACTCGGCGAGATCTTCTCGTTCTCGGGCTTCTTCAGCGCCGATACCATGATCGATCCCGAGGTCCCCTTCACCTGGCGCACCGACCGATCCCGCGCGGGCGGCGGGGCGCTCAGCGACCTCGGCTCCCACATGATCTCGCTCGCACGCCATGTGCTCGGCCCGGTGTCCCGCGTCGCGGGCCTCTCGCGCACCGTCGTCGAGGAGCGCACGGACGCGGAGGGGGTGCGCCGCCGCGTCGACAACGATGACCACACCCAGGCGCTGCTGCGCTTCGAGAACGGCGCCATGGGCACGATGCAGGCGAGCCGCGTGCAGACGGGCCGCGCCTTCGAGGTGTCCTTCGTCCTCACCGGAACGAAGGGCGCCATCCGCTTCAGCCAGCAGCAGAGCCACCTGCTCGAGGTCTCGCTCGATTCGGACGGCCTCGACACCCACGGCTTCCGCACGATCGAGCTCGGGCCCGAGCACGGCCACTTCGGCGCGCTCTGGCCGATGTCCGGCATCAATGTCGGCCTGCACGAGCTGAAGATCTTCGAGGCGTGGGAGCTGCTCCAGGCCATCCGGGAGGGCCGGCCCGCGAAGCCGGACTTCCACGAGGCGCTCATGATCGAGCGGACGATCTCGGCGATCGAGCGGTCGGCCGCCGATGACGGGGCGTGGCAGTCGGTCGGCTGAGGATCGCCGCCCGCACCGCTGCGGCCGACGTCTGCGCAGCCGCGGCCCGCTGCGCGGCCTACGGCTGCGGGGCCGGTGTCTGCGTCGCCCCGTCGCGCCGGTAGTCGCTCGACTCGCGGACGATCAGCTCGGGCGGGAAGCTCACGTGCTCGTGCACGTGGTCGGCGCCCTGCTCGATCTCGTCGAGGATCATCCGCACCGCGGTCCGGCCGAGCTGCTCGCGTGCCTGCCGCACCGAGCTGAGCGGCACGGTCGAGGCGCTCGCCCAATCGAGGTCGTCGAAACCGACGATCGCCACGTCCTCGGGCACGGACACCCCGTGCCGCACGAGCTCCTGCAGCGCGCCGAGCGCGAGCAGATCGTTCGCGCAGAAGATGGCCGTGGGGCGCTCCTCCGGCGGGAGGTCGAGCAGCAGGTGCATCGCCTCGCGACCGTTCGCGACCTTCCAGCTGGCCGCCGGGATGAGCCGTACGTCGCCCTCGTCGAGGCCCGCATCCCGCACGGAGTCCAGCAGCCCCTGGTACCGCTGCCGCACCTGCGGCGAGATGGACAGGTTGCCGACGAAGCCGATCCGGCGATGCCCGGCGGCGGCGAGGTGCTCCCCCGCCAGGCGGCCCCCGGCCAGATCGTCGGTCGCGATCCAGCAGCAGGGCCGATCGCCCGAGATCCGGTCGACGTAGACGATGGGGACGCCGCGCTCGATCAGCTGCTCGAGCCGCGGGTTGCGCTCGTCGACCGGGGTGATCATGATTCCCTGGACGCGCTGCTGCACAAGCAAGTCGAGGTTCTGTTCCTCGCGCGCCGTGTCCTCGCCGTTGTGCACGATGACGACGCCGACGCCGAGCTCCTTGGCCTCCGCCTCCGCGCCGAGCGCGACGTCGACGAAGTAGGGGTTGCCCATGTCTGCCACGGCGAGCCCGAGGGTGCGCTCACGGCCCGGCCGGTACTGGCGGGAGGACTGGCGCGGACGGAAACCGAGCGCGTCGATCGCGTCCAGCACTCGCTGGCGGGTCTCGATGCTGACGTAGCTCGGCCGGTTGAGGACGTTGCTCACGGTCCCGGCGGAGACGCCCGCACGCGTGGCGACGTCGTGGATGTTGACCACCGCTCACCCCCTCTCGTTCATTGAACCAGTCAATGATACGTCGAACGGGTCGCGTTCGGCTGGAGGCGGGCGGCAGCCGGAGCGGCCGGGCGAGGAGAGCGGGGGAAAAGGGAGGCTGCGGTGGAGACGGTCCGCTCGCAGAGCGGGGCTCAGGCGCCCCAGCTCGCCTGGGTGCCGCCGACGCGATCCGCGACGATCCGCTCCCGGTACCCCGACCCCGCGTACGCCGCCATCGGGTCGGCGGGCAGCCCGCGCGCCTCGCGGTACTCGGCGAGCGCCGGCCGCACATCGGACTGGAAGGCGTCCATGAAGACCGCGTTGGCGCCGAGCACGTCGCCTGCGACCTGCGCCGCGCGCAGCGCCTCGTGATCCACGAGCAGTGCGCGCGCCGTCATCTCCTGCACGTTCAGCACCGATCGGATCTGGCCCGGGACCTTGTCCTCGATGTTGTGGCACTGGTCGAGCATGAAGGCGACCGGGGTGCCCTCGTCCATGCCACCGCCGCGGATAACCTCGAAGAGGATGCGGAAGAGCTGGAACGGGTCGGCGGCGCCCACGATGAGGTCGTCGTCGGCGTAGAAGCGCGAGTTGAAATCGAAGGATCCGAGCCTCCCGAGGCGCAGCAGCTGCATGACGATGAACTCGATGTTCGTCCCGGGGGCGTGGTGACCCGTGTCGAGGCACACCATCGCCCGGTCGCCGAGGGCGGTCACCTGCGCGTACGAGGTGCCCCAGTCCGGCACGTCGGTGTGGTAGAACGCCGGCTCGAAGAACTTGTACTCGAGCACGAGGCGCTGATCGCCGCTCAGCCGCGCATAGATCTCCTGCAGCGACTCGTGCAGGCGATCCTGGCGGCCTCGGAGATCGGTCTGGCCCGGATAGTTCGAGCCGTCGGCGAGCCAGATCTTCAGGTCCCGCGAACCGGTCGCGTCCATGATGTCGATGCAGGCGAGATGGTGGTCGACGGCCTTGCGGCGGATCACCGCGTCCTCATGGGTGAGGCCGCCGAACTTGAAGTCGTCGTCCTGGAAGGTGTTCGAGTTGACGGTGCCGATCCCGACACCCTGCTCGGCGGCGAACGCGGAGAGCGCATCGTAGTCGTCGACCAGATCCCAGGGGATGTGGATCGCGACCTCGGGGGCGAGGCCGGTGTGCGCGTGGACCTGGGCCGCGTCGGCGATCTTCTCGTACGGATCGCGCGGCGTACCGGGTGTGGTGAAGACCTTGAAGCGCGTACCGGAATTGCCGTACGCCCACGAGGGCACCTCGATCGCGAGCCGATCGAGCACCGTCACGGCGTCGGGGGTCAGCTGGGTGCTCATGGTCATCGTTCTCCTGGTTCGGCGGCGGGCGTCGTGTCTGGTGCTGCGTGTGCTGCGATGCCGCCGCCCGCGGCGGCTCGGAGCTGAGTCTCAAGGTGGAAGATCTCGGTGAGGCGCTCGGCCTCCTGGTCGGGGCGCCCCGCGGAGGCGACGAAGAAGTCCGCCATCTCGGCCTCCCAGGCGGCGGTCCGGGGGTCGCTCTCGAGGGCGAGCTGCGCGGCCGCGTCGTCGTCGGTCTCGTAGGTGCCGATGAGCAGTCCGTCCTCGCGGAGGAACAGCGAGTAGTCGCGGCGGCCGGCATCGGCGATCGCCTGCAGCATCTCCGGCCAGACGGCCGCATGCCGGGCGACGTACTCGTCGATCCGTTCAGGCTTGACCTGCATCTGGAAGCAGACCCGCATGCTCGCCTCCGTGAGTCGTGTCGTGTGGTGTGGTGTCGTGTCTTGCGGGGGGGGTGTAAGGAGGTCCGAGGCCGACCGGGGGTCGGGCGGCCCCGGATCCCGCACCCCGGCTCGGGGCCGGGGTGCGGGCGTGGTCGGCGGCTTAGAAGTCGAAGTCGCCGATGTTCTCCGCGTTGAAGCGGTAGGGATCGCCCAGCAGCACGACGCCGTCGGCGCCGACCGTGTACGAGCCGAGCTTGCCCGCCTCGAAGGTGTCGCCCTCGGCGCCGGTGATGGCGCCGGTCGCGAGCGCCTCAGCGGCGAACGCGGTCAGGTAGCCGAGATCCTCGGGGTTCCACAGCGCGAACTCCGCGACGGTGCCGTCCTCGACGTACTCGCGCATCTGGTTCGGCGTGCCGAGGCCGGTCAGCGCGACCTCGCCCTTGGCGTCCGAGGTCGACAGGTAGCGGGCCGCGGCGGCCACGCCGACGGTGGTCGGCGAGATGATGCCCTTGAGCTCCGGGTAGGTCTGCAGCAGGGCCGCGGTCTTGTCGAACGACGTCTGGTCGTCGTCGTCGCCGTAGACGACCTCGACGAGCTCGATATCCGGGTGGTTCGCCGCCAGGTCCTCTTCCATCAGCTCGATCCAGGCGTTCTGGTTCGTCGCGTTCGCGGCGGCCGAGAGGATCGCGATCTGACCGGCGTCGCCGATCTGCTCGGCGATGATGTCGACCTGCACCTTCGCGATGCCTGCCGCATCGGCCTGGTTCACGAAGAGGTCGCGGCACTCGGCGTTGGTGTCGGAGTCGAAGGTGACGACCTTCACGCCGGCGTCGCGGGCCTCGTTCAGCGCGTCGCAGATGGCCTTCGGATCGTTCGCCGAGACGGCGAGGGCGTCGACGCCCTGCTGGGTCGCGGTGTTGATGAAGCTCACCTGGGCGTCGGGGGTCGCCTCGGCCGGGCCGACCTCGTTGAAGGTGCCGCCGAACTCGGCGACCGCGGCCTGGCCGCCCTTGCTCGAGGTGTCGAAGTAGGGGTTGCCCAGGTTCTTCGGCAGGAAGGTGATGCTCGAGCCCGAGGCCGAGCCCTCCGAGCCGCCGTCATCCGTGCCGCCGTTGTCGGCGCTGCTCGAGCAGCTCGAGAGCAGCAGTGCGGCGCTCGCGGCGAGTGCGAGCAGCGCACCGGCCTTCTTGTGGGAGTTGAACAGCATCGTTCTCGTGTTTCCTTTCATAGGTCCCGCCGTGCGGGCGAGGGTGGGTGGTTTCGGTCGGGTATCGGGGTCGGGGGTCATGGCACCGGGATCGGCGGATCGCCGTCGCTCAGCGCCGCGCCTATTTCGCGGCGGCCTGCGCCGTTCCCGCGAGTCTGAGCCTGGCGCCCCGCCGGTTGCGGAATGCGGCGAAGACGCTCGAAGAGACGACTGCGGCGATCAGCAGGACGCCGGTGATGATGTTGATCACATCCGAGGTCACGTTGGCGAGGCGCAGCGCGCTCGCGAGCGCGCCGATGAGCAGCACGCCGGCGACGACGCCGTGGAGCGCGCCGCGGCCGCCGAAGATCGAGACGCCGCCGAGCAGCACGGCCGCGATCACCTGCATCTCCATGCCGGTGGCGTTGTCGCCTCGGGCGCTGCCGTAGCGGAGCGTGTAGTAGACGCCGGCGAGGGCGGCGACGGCGCCGCTGAGGACGAACAGGATCAGCTTGGTGCGGGCGACGTCGACGCCGGTGAAGCGCGCAGCCCCGGACGAAAACCCGATGGCGAAGACGCCGCGACCGAAGCGGGTGAAGTGCAGCATGATCGCGAAGATGGCGGCGAGGACCACGAAGAGGATCACGACCACGGGGACGCCCGTCGACCCGATCTTCGCCTTCGCGAGCGACGTCCAGAACTCAGGGAAGTCCGTCACCGCGGTCGTACCGAGCAGACCGACGGCGAGGCCGCGGTAGAGCGCGAGCGTACCGATCGTGACGGCGAGCGAGGGCAGGCCGACGGCGGTCACGAGGAAGCCGTTGATCGCACCGCAGATCACGCCGCCCACGATCGCGAGCAGGATGGCCACGGTGAACGGGACGCCGGCCTGCGTGAGCACGCCGGTGAGCACGCTCGAGAGCCCGACGACGCTGGCGACCGAGAGGTCGATCTCGCCGGTCACGATGATCGCCGTCATCGGCAGCGCGATGATGAGGATCGGGAACATGTCGAGCAGCAGGTAGGTCATCGTGATCTTGGAGCCGAAGTTCGGCACGATCGCGGCCGCCACGACGAGCACGAGGAGGAGGAGCCCGATGATCGCCATCTCGCGGGTGGCGAACCAGCGCTGCCAGAGCGGCCGGTCGAACTCGGCGATGGGCCGGATCGTTCCGGTGGCGGTGACGGGCGTCACGGTGTTCGGCGCAGCGGTCATCGCTTCGTCTCCCGTTCTTCGATGAGTCGTCGATGCTGTCTGACGGCGAGCATCCGGTCGAGCACGATGGCGCCGATGATGAGCACGCCGACCACGGCGCGCTGCCAGAAATCGGGCACGCCCAGCACGGGCAGCGAGCGGTTGATGGTCATGAGCAGCACGGCGCCGATGGCGGCGCCCCATACGGTGCCTGAACCGCCGAAGATGGCGACACCGCCGATCACGGCCGCGCCGACGGCGTCGAGCTCCCAGCCGGAGCCGGCCTGCGAGTTGATGGTGCCGTAGCGGGCGGCGTAGAGCACGCCGGCGAAGCCGGCGAGTGCGCCCGAGAGCATGAAGGCGCCGATCACGCGACGGGTCACGGGGAGGCCGTAGAGCTCGGCGGCCCCGGGGTCCGACCCGATCGCGTAACACTCGCGGCCGGCGCGGGTGTTCCGCATCCACCAGGCGACGATGACGAGCAGCACGACGGCAATGATGGTCAGCACCGGGATCGTGAGCACCTGAGCGGTTCCGAGCTGCAGGAACGCCTTCGGCATGTCGGAGGCGTTCACGCGGTCGGATCCGGTCCAGAGCACGTTGATGCCGCGGAAGGCATACATGGTGCCGAGGGTGATCACGAGCGAGGGCACCTTCGCGAAGGCGGTGAGGGCGCCGTTGATCAGGCCGAGCAGGCCGCCGAAGACGACGGCCAGCAGGACGACCGCGAGGATCGGGATCCCCGGGATGTCGATGAAGAGCCGCCCGGTCAGGTAGGCGCTGAGACCGAGCACCGAGCCGACCGAGAGGTCGACGTTGCGGGTGATCAGCACGACCGCCTGCCCCACCGCGACGAGCAGCAGCAGCGAGGGCGTCAGCCAGAGGTCGCGGTAGCCGTCGGGCGAGAACAGGAAGTTCGGGTTCTTGAGCGTGACGACGGCGATCACGATCACCACGGCGAGGAGGATGCTGGCCTCGCGCGCGCTGGCGAGGCGGCCGAGTGCGCGGACGAAGCCGCCTCGCTGCGGTGCGGGGGTCGGCTCGGGTCGCCGGATCGCGGTCTGGGTGCTCATGCGGCCTGCTCCGTCTCGTCGGTCTCATCGGCGGCGCCCTGCGTGGCGGCGCGCATCACGTTCTCCTGCGTCGCGTCGGCGCGATCGATCGACGCGGTGATCCGGCCCTCGCGCATCACGACGACACGATCCGCCATCCCGAGCACCTCGGGCAGCTCGCTCGAGATCATGAGCACCGCCATGCCCTGCTGAGCCAGGCGTGAGAGCAGCCGATGCACTTCGGACTTGGTGCCGACGTCGATGCCTCGGGTCGGCTCGTCGATGATGAGCACCCGAGGGTTCGTCGCGAGCCATTTGCCGAGCACGACCTTCTGCTGGTTGCCGCCCGAGAGCGTACCGGCCAGCGTGCTCATCGCGTTGGCCTTGACCTCGAGCTGCTCCGACCAGGGGCGGGCGGCCTGCTGCTCGGTGCGGGTCGTGACGAGCCCCAGCTTGGCGATGGCGCCCAGGATCGCCGAGGCGGTGTTGCGGGCCACGCTCTCCTCGAGCACGAGGCCCTGCTTGCGCCGATCCTCGGGCACGAGCGCGATGCCGGCGCGCATCGCTGCGGTCGGCCGCCCCTTGGGCACGGCCTTGCC
>NZ_JBHSRW010000049.1:0-13353 GCF_042659205.1 Leucobacter soli | reverse complement strand
CATCGGAGAGGAGCTGGAATCGCGACATGGTTCCACGATCCCACCCCCATCACAAATCAATTAACAGACACGCCCTAGTAGCGCTCGCCGACTCTCACGACGTAGCCGGCGTCGCGGAGCGCCCGCACCACTTCTTGGCCGTGCTCCACGCCGCGCGTCTCGATGTGCAGCTCGAGCTCCACGTCGCTGATCGGGAGCTCCGTCGCGTGCCGCGTGTGGATGACCTCGATCACGTTCGCGTTCTTGCCCGCCACGATGGAGGCCGTGCGCACGAGCTGCCCGGGCACGTCGGGCAGCAGGATCCGCAGTTTGAGGTAGCGAGCGGAGGCCGCGAGGCCGTGCCCGATCACGCGCTGCAGCAGCAGCGGGTCGATGTTCCCGCCCGAGAGGATCGTCGCCGTGGGCCCTGCGGCCGCGATCTTCCCCGAGAGGATCGCCGCGACGCCCGCCGCGCCGGCCGGCTCGACCACGAGCTTCGTCCGCTCGAGGAGCGTGACGATCGCACGCGCGATATCGTCGTCGCTCACCGTCACGATCTCGTCGACGAACTCCCGCACCGCCGCGAACGTGGTGTCGCCCGGGCGACCGACGGCGATGCCGTCGGCGATCGTGGGCTTCGTCGAGATCGTGACGGGATGGCCGGCCTCGAGCGAGGGGACGAACGAGGCGGTGTTCTCGGACTGCACGCCGATCACCCGGAGCTCCCGGCCCGCGCTCGCCGCGTGCAGCTTCGCCGCCGCAGCGACCCCCGACGCCAGCCCGCCGCCGCCGATCGGCACGACGAGCGTCTCGATCTCGGGCGCGACCTCGAGCATCTCGAGCGCGACCGTACCCTGACCGAGGATGATCGCGTCGTCGTCGAACGGCGGGATCATGATCGCACCGGTCTTCTCGACGAAGGCGCGCGCCGCCTCCTGCGTCTCGTCGAAGGTCGCGCCCTCGAGCACGACCTCGGCGCCGTACCGGCGCGTCGCCTGCAGCTTCGGCAGCGCGACGCCGAGCGGCATGAAGATCGTCGCCGCGATCCCGAGCTCGCGAGCCGCGAACGCCACCCCCTGCGCGTGATTGCCCGCGGACGAGGCGACGACACCGAGCGCACGCTCCTCCGGGCTCAGCCGGGTCAGCTTGTGGTAGGCGCCGCGCAGCTTGTAGGCGCCCGTGCGCTGCAGGTTCTCGCACTTCAGGTACACCTTCGAGACGCCCAGCTGCTCGGCGAGGAAGCGCGAGGATTCGAGCGGAGTGTTCCGGGCGACCCGGTGCACGATGCTCGCGGCGGCCTCGAAATCGGCGAGCGTGTAGGCGTCGCTCCGGGACGCGGTCATGCGGTTCCTCCTCGTGGTTCGATGCGTGCGGCACGACGGGCTCGGTGTTTCGCGAGCCGATGCACTTTCTGCCGTTTCAGGTATTCGGCGACGGGGTCGCGATCCGGATCCCACCTGCGCTCGTTGAGCGTGTTGACGATCGCACTCGCGGCGGCTGCGAGCGGGACCGCGAACAGCGCGCCCGGGATGCCGGCGAGCAGCGCGCCCGCCGAGACCGCGAGCACGACGCCGAGCGGGTGCACGCTCACCGCGTTGCCCATCACGAGGGGCTGCAGCACGTGACCCTCGACCTGATTGACGAGGATGACGATGCCGAACATGATGATGGCGGTGATCGGGCCGTTGTAGACGAGGGCGACGAACACGGCGAGCGCACCCGTCGTGATGGCGCCGAGGAACGGGATGAACGAGCCGAGGAACACCAGGATCGCGATGGGCACGGCGAGGGGCACCCCGAGGATCGCCGCACCGACACCTATGCCGACCGCGTCGACGAACGCGACGAAGATCTGCACGCGCACGTACTGCCCGACCGACGCCCAGCCGGCCACGCCCGCCGCATCCGCCGGGGCGTGCGCCCGTGCCGGCAGGAAGCCGAGCACCCAGTACCAGATGCGCTTGCCGTCGATCAGCAGGAAGATCAGCGAGAACAGCGCGAGCAACGAGCCGGTGATGACCTGGCCCGCGGTCGTCGTGATCGCGAGTGCGCCGGTCCAGATCTCGCTCTGATGCTCGTCGATCGTGTGCATGAACTGGTCGATGTACCCGTTGACCTGGGCGGCGCTCACCCCGAAGGCGGTTTCGAGCCAGTGCAGGAAGTCGTCCCAGGCCTGCGTGGAGCGCATGGTGACGTCGCCGAGCCCGCGGCGGAGCTGCGTCACGATCAGCGTGATCAGCAGCGTCACCGAGGCGACGAAGGTCACGAGGGCCGTCACGACGCCGAGCTCGCGAGGCCAGCCGCGACGCTCGAAGGCGGCGACGATGGGATGCAGCAGCGCCGTGAAGAGGATCGCGATGATCACGGGGATCACGATGATCCGCACCTGCACGATCAGCCAGAGCAGGGCGGCGACGGCGACGCCGACGACGATGAGGCGCCACGACCAGGCGGCCGCCACGCGCATCCCGAGCGGCAGTTCGACCGCGGCGTCCTCGACGTTCTCGAGCTCGGGCGCCGGGGTCCGCGCGTGCTCGGGGACATGCGGGGGATTCTGCTCGGTCACGGACTCATCCTAGTCTGGGGTATATGCAGGAGAACCGTGCGGCAGAATCGTTGAGCGCCGCGGAAGCGCGGAGGATGGCGCTCGCCGCCCAAGGGTTCACCGGTAGTGCGCGCATGCGCCGACGACGCCCGTTCGATCCGGCGCTCGAGCGCCTGCACGTGCTGCAGATCGACTCGGTGAACGTGTTCGCCCGATCGCACTACCTGCCGGTCTTCTCCCGGCACGGCGACTACGATCCCGCGCACCTGGATCGCCACCTCTGGTCGAGCGGCGAGTTCACCGAGTACTGGGCGCACGAGGCGGCGTTCATCCCGGTGACGGACCGCCCGCTCTTCGCCTGGCGGATGCGCGACTACGCCGACCGGTACGCGCGGGACGGCCGAGCCGAACGGCTCGCACCGGTGATCGAGCGGGTCCGCGCGCTGCTCGCGGAGCGCGGGCCGCAGTTCGTGCGCGAGCTCGAGGAGGGTCCGCGCGAGCAGCGGGGGCCCTGGTGGGACTGGAGCGAGACGAAGCACGCCGTCGAACTGCTCTTCGCGACCGGCGAGGTGGTCTCTGCCGGGCGCGAGGGATTCCAGCGCCGCTACGCGCTCGCTCCGGACATCCTGCCGGACGCGGCGCTCTCCGAGGTGCCGCGGGAGGCCGCCCAACGGCGACTGATCGAGCAGGCCGCGCGCTCGCTCGGCGTCGGCACGCTGCCGGATCTCGCCGACTACCATCGCTTGAAGTCCGCAGAGGCGCGTGCCGCAGTGCGCGCGCTCGAGGAGGACGGCACGCTGGTGCCGGTCCGGGTCGAGGGTTGGAAGACCCCCTCGGGCGCGCCGCTCCCCGCCTGGCGGCATCGCGACGCCCGGCTGCCCGCGCGGCTCGCGTCGGACGCGCTGCTCACCCCTTTCGATCCGATCGTCTGGTTCCGACCGCGGGCCGAGCGCATGTTCGACTTCCACTACCGCATCGAGATCTACACGCCCAAGGAGCAGCGGCGATACGGCTACTACTGCCTGCCGCTCATGGTCGGCGGGCGACTGGCGGGGAGGATCGACCTCAAAGCCGACCGCGCCGAGCGGGTCCTGCTCGTGCAGGCGGCCTGGCGCGAGGAGCGCGCGCCGCATCGCACGGCCGGGGTCGCGAAGGATCTGCTCTCGCGGGCCGCCGCCTGGCAGGGGCTCGACACGGTGCGCACCAGCGGGGTCGGCGACCTCGCGCTGCCGGCCGCGTTCGACGCGGCCTGATGCTTCCTTACCCCGCCGAAGCCGGCGGGGTAAGGCGAGCGCGATCCGTCAGCGCAGCTTGCCGAGCCAGCCCCGGATCAGCCGCTCCTTCGCCGGGGTGAACGGGGGCATGATGGTCGGCGCCAGCGTGTCGGGCTGCAGCGGCTTCGACAGCACGGCCTTCTCGTGGCTGAACGTGCGGAAGGATCGCTCGCCGTGGTACGATCCGTAGCCGCTCCCGCCGACCCCTCCGAAGGGCAGGCCGAGCACCGAGAGATGCAGGACGGGCGCGTTGAAGGTCAGCGCCCCCGAGCTGGTCTCGCGCTCCCACCGGGACCGCACCTCGGCGCTCTCGCTGAAGACGTACGCGGCCAGCGGCTTCTCCCGGCCCGTGACGAAATCGATGGCGTCGTCGAGGTCCGCCGCTTCGACGAGGGGCAGGATCGGCCCGAAGATCTCGTCGCGCATCACGGCGGACTCCCGATCAACTCCGGCGAGCACGGTCGGCTCGAAGTACCGGGCCGCGCGATCGTGTCCACCGCCCGTCACGACCTCGCCGTCGCCGAGGTACGACACGAGGCGGTCGAACTGCGCCCCGTTCACGATCCGACCGTAGTCGGAGTTTCCCTCGATCGCCGTGCCGTAGAGCTCCGCGATCGCATCGGCTATCCGGGGCGCCAGACGGCCGAGCACCTCTCGGCGGCCGAGCACGTAGTCCGGGGCCACGCAGGTCTGCCCGGCGTTCAGGAACTTCGCCCAGACGATCCGCTTCGCGACCTCCGCGAGGTTCGCGGTCTCGTCGACGTAGGCCGGCGACTTGCCGCCGAGCTCCAGGGTGACCGGCGTGAGGTGCTCGGCCGCGGCCTTCGCGACGATGCGCCCGACCCGCCCGCTGCCGGTGTAGAAGATGTGGTCGAAGCGCTGTTCGAGCAGCGCAGTGGTCTCGGCCACGCCGCCCTCGACGACGGCGACGGCCCGACGGTCGACGTAGTCGGGCAGGTGCAGCGCGATGGCCCGGCTCGTCGCCGGAGCCAACTCGCTGGGCTTCACGACGGCGGCGTTGCCCGAGGCGAGCGCGCCGATGAGCGGTGAGAGCAGCAGCATGAGCGGGTAGTTCCAGGGCGCGATGACCAGCGCGACGCCGAGCGGCTCGGCGACGATCCGCGCGGTGGCCGGCTGCACCACGAGGGGTGCGGCGAGGCGCCTCGGCCGCATCCACTTCCCCAGTCGCGAGAGCGTGTGGTCGATCTCGGCCTCGAGAAACCCGATCTCGGTGAGCTGCGCCTCGGCTCCCGACTTCCCGAGGTCGGCGAGGAGCGCGGCCTCGAAATCGGGCGCATGCTCGGCGAGCATCCTCCGCAGCCCCTCGAGCTGGGCGCGCCGCCAGGCCTCGGGTCGCGTGAGCCCCTGCGCGAAGGAGTGCCGCAGTCCGGCGACGACGAGTGGGATGTCCGCTTCGCTCATGGTTCCACCCTATGCGCCTCGGATCCGAGCGCGGAGTCAGCCGTGGAGGGCGGGCACGATCAAGTAGATGCCCCACAGCACCCCGGCGGCGGAGAGCGCGAAGCAGGCGTAGGCCGCGATGGTCGCCCACCTGGGGCGGCCGAGATCGTCAACGTCGTCGTCCTCGTCGTCGCGGCTCGGGGCGTCGGGTTCGAAGCTGCCGTCCTCGAGCTGTCGTTTCGGCGGCGGTGTCGCGAGGAAC
The DNA here is from genome assembly GCF_042659205.1 of Leucobacter soli. NCBI lineage: Bacteria > Bacillati > Actinomycetota > Actinomycetes > Micrococcales > Microbacteriaceae > Leucobacter > Leucobacter soli. Next base: position 7,892 of record NZ_JBHSRW010000049.1, on the reverse strand, counting down.
CGGATTCCCAGCGAGTAGAGCGAGACCAGCACGCAGGCGGCGACGAGCGCCGAGACGAAGACGATGACGAAGGCGCCCCAATCGATCATCGTGCACCCCCGTTCTTCTGCTGCTTCCGCGCATGCTTGGCCGCCTTGCGCGCCGCCTTCTCGGCGGCCTCCTGCTCCGCGGCTGCACGCTTCTCCGCTTCCCGCACAGCCTTGTCGGAGAGCGCGGCGGACTGCGCGACCGGGGTGAGCGGCGGCACGGTGCCGGTCTTCGTGGGCACCTGGCGCACCTTGCGGCCGCGGATGCGAACGGCGTACCCGGACTCGGCGACGTCGGGGACCGCGATGGCGTTCGAATGGTCGACCTTGTTGCGGGCCGAGCGCCAGAAGATGAAGAGGATGAAGAACAGGCCGAGCACGGCGTCGACGATCACACCGATGACGCCGAGGTGCGCGATGGCGGCGGCGACGGCGCCGACCGCCCCGGCTGCGGGCAGGGTGAAGAGCCAGCCCGAGGCGATCCTGCCCACCGTGCGCCACCGCACGCTCGAACCGCGACGACCGAGGCCAGAACCGATGACGGAACCGGAGGCGACCTGCGTCGTCGAGAGCGCGAAGCCGAGGTGGCTGGAGGCGAGGATGGTCGCGGCCGTGCTCGTCTCCGCTGCGAAGCCCTGCGCCGGCTTCACCTGGGTGAGTCCGGCGCCGAGGGTGCGGATGATCCTCCAGCCTCCGGAATAAGTGCCCAGGGCGATCGCGAAGGCGCAGGTCACGACGACCCAGAAGGGGGGCCCGCCGCCGTCGGGTACCGCCGCCCAGACCGGAAGGTCTGCGGTTCCCGCCATCGACGCCCAGGCGACGAGCGTGAGCGTGATCACGCCCATGGTCTTCTGCGCGTCGTTCGTTCCGTGCGCGAGGGCGATCAGGGAGGACGAGGCGATCTGGGCGTACCGGAACCGGCCTCGCCCGTCCTTCTTCCCGTCATGGCGCCGCGTGATGGCGTAGGCGAGCTTGGTCGCGGTGAAGGCGACGATGCCCGCGGTCAGCGGCGCGGCCACCATGGGGATGAGGATCTTCGAGAGGAAGACTCCGCCGTTGATCGCGTGGATCCCCGCGCCGACGATGGCCGCGCCGATGAGGCCGCCGAACAGCGCGTGCGATGAGCTCGAGGGCAGTCCGTAGAGCCAGGTGACCAGGTTCCATACGATGGCGCCGATGAGGCCGGCGAAGATCAGTTCCGGCGTGATCATCACACCGCCGTCGCCCTCGTTGATGAGGCCGCCGGAGATGGTCTTGGCCACCTCGGTCGAGAGGAACGCGCCGACCAGGTTCAGAATGGCGGCGAGCAGCACAGCCGTCTTGGGCTTCAGCGCCCCGGTCGCGATCGGCGTCGCCATCGCGTTCGCGGTGTCGTGGAATCCGTTCGTGAAGTCGAAGAACAGCGCCAGCACGATGACCAGCAACACGATGAGGGTGAGTTCCACCGGCGTCTTTCGTTCGAACGGATACGTCGGCTCGCTCGCACCGACATCTCCGGTTCACCGGCGATTCACCCGCGCGCGCGTGCAGTTCATCTTCGCAATCTTCCCGCCGCCTGGTCAAGTCGGAACCGGGGTGTTCCCGATAGACTGCTGGAACTCCCGATCCCGTCTGCAGGAGGCTGAGATGAGCAACGAGTACGTGCCCGAGAACGGCACCATCACCATGTTCTCCACGGAATGGTGCAGCTATTGCAAACGGCTGAAGAAGATGCTCGATCACGAGGGCATCGGCTACACCGAGGTCGACATCGAGAGCACCCCAGGCACCGAGGATCTGGTCAAGTCGATCAACGGCGGGAACGCCGTAGTGCCGACCGTCATCTTCCCCGACGGAAGTTCGGCGACCAACCCCTCGCTGGGCGAGGTGAAGACGCGCCTCGCGGCGTAGCGCTCAGTCGCGCCGCCCTCACCCGAAGTTGAGGCGCACTTCCGCGTAGCGGTCGTCGGGCACGGTCTTCAACCGGCCCACGGCGTCGGCGAACGGGATCATCTCGATCCGATCGCCGCGCAGCGCCGCCATGGTGCCCCAGTCCTCGTGCAGGGCCGCATCGGCTCCGGCGATGCCCGTGCGGGTCGCGAGCACCCGGTCGAAGGCGGTCGGGGCGCCGCCCCGCTGCACGTGGCCCAGTACGGTCGCGCGGGTCTCGATACCGGTGCGCTCCTCGATCACCGGGGCGAGCGACTCTGCGACGCCGCCGAGTCGCAGGCGGCCGAAGCCGTCGCGGCCGTCGCGGGTAACCTGGGAGCCGTTCCCGGCGAGCGCGAAGCCCTCGGCGACGACGACAAGCGATGAGCGACCGCGATCCCGCACGCTCGTCACCCAGTCGCACACCTGATCGATCGATTCCGGGAACTCGGGCACCAGGATCGCCTGGGCACCGCCCGCCATTCCGGCGTGCAGCGCGATCCAGCCCGCGTCGCGCCCCATGACCTCGAGCACCATGCACCGGCGATGCGAGTCGCCCGTGGTGCGCAGCCGATCGATCGCCTCGGTGGCGATCGACACGGCGGTGTCGAAGCCGAAGGTGTAGTCGGTGCCGTCGAGGTCGTTGTCGATGGTCTTCGGCAGGCCGACGACGGGGATCCCGGAATCGTGCAGGATCGACGAGACCCGCTGCGTGCCGTTGCCCCCGATCAGCATGAACGCATCGAGGCCGTAGTCGGCGAACCTCGCCCGGAAGTCCGTGAGATCCGCTTCGCCGGGCCCTCCATCGAACGGTGGGACCCGGCTGGTGCCGATGAACACCCCGCCCTGGCCGGAGAGTCCGCGCACGGCCGGGCGATCCAGCTCGACCGTCTCGCCCTCGTGGAACCCGCGCCAGCCGTCGACGAAGCCGACCATCTCGAAGCCGTGCACGTCGACCCCGCGCAGCGTCGCGCCGCGGATCGCCGCATTCATCCCGGGGCTGTCGCCGCCCGAGCAGAGCACTCCGATGCGCATGCACCCCTCATTCCGAGCCGTGGAACCTTCGCTCAACCCATGCTAGCGATGGCAGGAACATCGCGGACATCCGTGTTTCCGCCAAGCCGCGGATAGAAACCGCCAAGACCGGTCGACTACCGCTGCGCGAGCGCTCCCTTCAGCACCGAGATCAGAGCGAGCAACTGCACCGGATCCGCGTCCTCCGCGGGGGCTGCGGCGCCGTCGAGCGCGCGGGCCGCGAGTCCGGCCTTGGCGTCGATCAGCTCGGCGATGCGCGCGTCGATCGTCTGCGCGGCGACGATGCGCCACGCGGTGACCGGCTCCTCCTGGCCGATGCGGTGCACGCGGTCGATCGCCTGGGTCTGCTCGGCGTCGGTCCAGCTGAGCTCGGCGAGCACCACGTCCGAGGCGGCCTGGAGATTCACGCCGACGCCCGCCGCGGTGAGCGAGCAGACCGCGACCGCGACCTCGGGGTCGTTATTGAACGCGTCGATCTGCTCCTGCCGGCTGGTCGCCGTCTGGTCGCCGCGGATCGAGACGGTGCCGAGACCGCGCTCGGCGAAGGCCGCCTCGGCGCGATCCATCACATCGATGTGCTTCGCGAAGAAGACCACCTTGCCGACCGAGCGCGCGAGCTGCGCCGCGTAGTCGGCCGCGAGCCCGGCCTTCGCCTGCCCGATCTGGCGCACCATCGTGAAGACGTTGATTCCGCTCGTGGATCCGTTCGAGTCCTCGAGCTCCTGCGCGCAGACCATCCGGATGATCGACTCGTCGCTCAACTCGCGGCCGAGCTTGCCCGCCTTGATCGTGGTGTAGCGGGCGACCAACTTGGCGGCGAGCTGCTGCTCGGCCTCGCGGATGCCGCGACCGAGATCGTCGTCGAGCTCCACCGGGAGGTCGACCACGCGCTTCGCCGGCAGATCCGCGGCCACATCGATCTTGCGCCGACGCACGATCCCCATGTCGACGACGCTCTGGCGCGCGGCCGGGTAGAACGGCGCGTCAGCGGGCGTGTAGCCGCTGTGCTCGAGCTTCGCCATGAGCTCGGGTCCGGGCTTCTCCGCATCGGCCCAGCCGAGGAATCGCCAGATCGCCCGGAAGTCGTCGATGTCGTTGATCAGCGGCGTACCGGTCAAGGCCAGCAGCAGCGGGCGTCCGCCGGGGACGCGCTCGCGGATGCGCTCGGAGATCGCCAGGACGTTGCGGGAGCGCTGCGACTGCACGTTCTTGATCATGTGCGCCTCATCGACCACCATGCCGCGGAAGCCGAAGCGGGAGATCCAGCTCAGATGGCGGTCGAGGATGTCGTAGTTCACCACGAACACGTCGGCGAAGGCGTCGATGTCATCGCCGTCGCCGTGGATGACGGTAACCCGGCGTTGCGGCGTCCACCGCTGCACCTCTCTGGCCCAGTTCATCTTCACGACGTTCGGCACGACGACGAGCAGCGGGTACGCATCCGCGACCGAGGCGGCGATCACCGACTGCGCGGTCTTGCCGAGGCCCGGCTCGTCGGCGAGCAGGAAGCTGCGGTGCCCCTCGCGCACACTCGCGAGGAAGCGCGCCTGGTGCGCCATGAGCTCGAGCCCGGGAGGGGCGAGGCGATCCGGCACCGGCGGCTCGGGAAGCTGCATGCAGGCGGACCCTCCCCCGCCCTGCTCGAAGGACTTGAGCAGCGGGCCGAGCAGTTCCCAGTTGGCGAGCCGCACGACAGGGGTCGGCTTTCGCGTACTGGTGGGGTCGGGCGCCAGGAACGGGTTCGCGAGGATCCGCGCATCGATGCCCTGCGGCTCGACCTGCCGCTCGGCCAGCTCGGCCGGCACGATCGCCTTGGAGGGCTCCGGCTCCGGCTCGGCATCGGCCAGCTCGATGCCGGCTTGCGCGATCATCTTGCGCTTGAGCATCCGTGCCGCTTCGCTCACCGGCGCGGCCGGCTCGAGCAGCGTGATCAGGCTCGTGTCGCGGGCCGCCGTCTTCGCGAGGATCGACGCGACCCCGTCGAGGCGCTTGAGCGTCTCCGCCCGCTCAGCGTCGCCGACGCTCTCATCGGTCTTCACCCTGGCGCGCTCCTCGCGCATCAGCAGCGCGATGACGTGGAACTTCGTGCGGTTCGCCGGGCTCGCCTTGCCACGCTGCGCCGAAGCCTCGACCTCGCGGACGGCACGGGCGAGCAGCGGGATGATGCCCTCGTTGTGGGTGTGGCGCTTGCGGGCCTGGCCGCGGGACCTGCCCGCTCGAGTGGCAGTCGTGGTTGCCATGGATCTCCTGATCGGCGTGTGCACGGCCCGTGAACGGGGCTGCGGGATCCACCCTCCGGCCCTGTTCGCTCGGCCTGACGACGTGCCTGACACGGCGGCGCGAGCGGTGGACGCGGGTGCGATCCGTCTCCATGCTAGCAGTACGCGCCGAGTGGATGCCGACCGCGGTCGGCGTACGGCGCGGCCGGGTCCGGCGGAGCCGCTGCGCGGCGGCCACGGAACTCTGGCGCTGCGACCTCGGGGACTATTGCGACGAATCCTGGCCCAGCAGAATGACCCGGGTCTGTCGGACGTCCTCCTGGATCCGCTCGATCAGCGCGTCGATCCCGGAGAAGGCCACCATGCCGCGCAGGCGCTCCGCGAAGCGCACCTCGATCTCCTCGCCGTAGATGTCGCCCGAGAAGTCGAGCAGATTCGCCTCGACCCGCGCGGGGCCGTCCGCGCCGAACGTGAGGTTCACACCGACCGAGATCGCCGCCTCGTACTGCCGTCCGCCGACGATCGCCCATCCGGCGTAGACGCCGTGCGCCGGCACGAGCCCCTCGATGGGATCACCGAGGTTCGCCGTCGGGAAACCGAGTTCGCGCCCGCGCGCATCCCCGTGCACGACGATGCTCCGCACCGACACCGGCCCGCCCATCATGCGGGCGGCGACGTCGACGTCTCCCTGCAGGATCGCCTCGCGCACCCGAGAGGAGGAGACTCGCCCCAGCTCGGGATCCTCGACCTGCTCGAGCACCTCGACCGTGAACCCGAGACGCTCGCCGCTCCGCTCGAGCAGGGCCGCATCGCCCGCGCCCCCGTGGCCGAAGCGGAAGTCCCGGCCGAAGCTCAGATGCCTCGCGTGCAGCGTGTCGACGAGGATGCGGGCCATGAACTCCTCGGCGGGGACCGCGGCGAGCGCCTCGTCGAACGGGACGATGACGCACGTCGTGGCGCCGGCGCCGGCGAGAGCGTCGATCCGCTGCTGCGTGCTCATGATCGGCACCGGGCAGATGTCGGGGCGCAGGAGGCTGAGCGGGTTGTTCTCGAAGGTGAAGACCACGGGTTCGAGCCCGCGCTGCTCTGCCGCCTCGGCGATGCCCCGGACGAGCGCGCGATGACCGAGGTGGACGCCGTCGAACTTGCCGATCGCGACGGCGGTGCCGCCTGCGAAGGCGTCGGCCGGGATCGCATCGAGCGAACGATAGACGCGCATCAGCGGACCGCCTCCGTCCCGGCGAGCCTTGCACGGCCGTCGCGCGTGCGGTGCAACCAGATCATCCCGAGCACGGGCAGCACGAGGGGCACCAGCAGGTAGCCGGCCCCGAACCACGACCACACCGACGGATGCGCGAAGAGACCCGGGTGGGTGAAGCTCAGCGTGCCGACGATCAGCACCCCTGCGAATTCGAAGATCAGCGTGACCCACGCCACGGTCCGCCAGACGCCGGTGCGCTTCAGGAGCGCGACTGTGGCGACGATGTAGACGACTCCGGAGACTAGGGAGAGGGAGTAGGCCAGCGGGGCCTCGTCGAACTTCGAGACGATCTGGTAGATCGCGCGGAGCGTGGCGGCGAGCGCGAGGATCAGATAGACGGTGATGAGGACGCGCCCCAGACCGCTCGTGCGCGGTGCGGGGTCCGTCGCCGCGGCGTCCAACTCGATTTCTGGCACGCGTTCCAGCTTACCGCGCCCGGATGGGCTCGGATGCCCCCTGGTCAGCCCCAGATGACGAGCATCCGGTAGAGCATGACCGCCACCGAGACGTGGACCACGAGCAGCACGAGGTTCGCGCTGCGCTTGCGGTCGACGAGCGCCCAGAAGCCGGCGCCGAACGGCAGCGCCGCAGCGACGATCAGGTACATCCAGAACTCGAGCGGGTCCCCCGCCGGAGGGTTGCCGGCGAACGGCGCGACGATCGCGACGACGATCTGGGCGAGCAGCAGCACGCTGACGAGCAGCGTGGCGCCGAGCGCGTAGTCGTTCGGCGCGCTGCGCCGAGCGAACACCGCGAGGCTCACGACGGCGGCGAGCAGGGCGACCGCGATCTGCGCGATGGCGAACCAGAGGATCATGCGGCGGACTCCGGGACGGGGAAGTTGGTGACGACGCGGGTGCGGCCCCGAACCACCTCGACGAGACCCACGAGGCGCCCGTTCGGGGCGATCGCGGCCGAGAGTTCCGCGTCGGGGTGGAGCTCGGGATCCACCCGGAGGCGCTTGCCGTGGCCCAGGTCGATCTCCTGCTGCGCATCGAGGGCGATGGTCGGGAAGAGCCGCGAGGCGACCGCGGCCGGCTCGAGGAGCGCCGCGGCGTCGACCGCTCCGTCCGCCAGTGCGGAGTTGGTCACCGCATCGGTGACGTCGAAGGGGCCGACCTCGGTACGCCGGAGCGCGGTGAGGTGGCCGCCCACGCCGAGCTCGGCACCGAGGTCCCTGGCGAGTGCGCGCACGTAGGTGCCGGATGAGCAGCGCACGGTCGCGTCGAGGTCCAGGATCTCGACGGTCTCGCCATCGCTGCCGATGACGGTCTCCGCGCGCAGTTCGCCGGTCTCGAAGGCGCGGATCGTCACGGACCGCTTCTTCAGCTCGACCGACTCGCCCGCGCGCACGCGGTCGTAGGCGCGGCGCCCGTCGACCTTGATCGCGCTCACCGCGCTCGGAGCCTGCTGAATCGGCCCGGTCAGGGCGGCGACGGCGGC